>JAPLNX010000453.1 GCA_026400935.1 Planctomycetia bacterium
ACAGGCGTTCGAGAAGGTTGTCGATCGTCTGCTCGATTCGCCGCGCTATGGCGAGCGGTGGGGACGTCATTGGCTCGACGTGGTGCGCTACGCCGACACCTGCGGCAATGCGTCGGATTATCCGGTGCCGCAAGCTCACCGATATCGCGATTGGGTGATTCGTGCATTCAATAAGGACCTGCCGTATGACCAATTCCTGCGAGAGCAGATTGCCGGAGATTTGCTCCCCAACGGTACGGACGCCGAACGATTTGAGCGGATCACCGCGACCGGTTATCTGGCCATCGCTCGGCGATTCGGTGGCAGCCGTCTGGGTGAGCATCATCTCACTCTCGAAGACACGATCGACAATCTGGGGCGAGCGATTCTGGGATCGAGCATCTCGTGTGCTCGTTGCCACGATCACAAGTTCGACCCCTTCACGATGAGCGACTATTACGGCCTGTACGGCATCTTCGAAAGCACACGCTACCCGTTCCCCGGCGCCGAGGCCGACAAGAAGCCAGCGGACTTCGTGCCGCTGATGACTCAGGCGAAGATCGATTCGCTGCTGGCTCCGCATCGTGAGAAGCTCGGGGTGATCGATGCCGAGATCAAGACGCTCGAAGCCACCGATGCCGAAGCGAAGAAGCTGCCCGATGGTCCCGACAAAAAGACCGCCGTCGATGCCGCTGCGAAGGCATTGGCTGAGGGTCGTAAGAAACGAACCGCCGTCGTCGCGGAAGCACCTGCCATCAGCGATGCCTACGCCGTCGCCGAAGGAAAGTCTGCGAATACGAAGATGCACTTACGTGGTGATCCAAAGCGACTCGGCGATGAAGTGCCGCGTCACTTCCCGGCGATCCTCGGTGGTCATGAACTACCGAAGAACGCCGCCACGAGCGGTCGGCTGCAACTGGCCGATTGGATTGCGGACCCCAGCGGAAAAAACCCGCTCACCGCGCGCGTGATGGTGAACCGCATCTGGCAGTTTCATTTCGGGCGAGGCATCGTGCAGACTCCGAACGATTTCGGAGCTCGTGGTCAGGCTCCGACGCATCCCGAATTGCTCGACTTCCTCGCGACCCGTTTCGTGGAAAGCCGCTGGTCGGTGAAGGCGATGCACAAGCTGATTCTGCTGTCGCAGTCGTGGCAGCTTTCCAGCGGTTCCGAACACGGCTCGGCAATTGCCTCGCTGGCCAAGAACGCTCAGCTTGATCCAAACAACGACTTGTTCTGGAAGTTCAACCGTTATCGCTTGGACGCCGAGTCCATTCGAGACACATTGCTTTACGTCGGTGGTGACCTCGACGAGTCACCGCCTGGGACGCACCCGTTCCCGCCGCAGCACACTTGGGGTTGGACGCAGCACAATCCGTTTGTCGCCGCGTATGAGACTCGTCGCCGCAGCGTCTATTTGATGCAACAGCGTCTGAAGAAGCACCCTTATCTGGCGCTCTTCGACGGAGCCGATCCGAGTTCCAGCACCGGCGTGCGACTTCCCAGCACGACGCCATTACAAGCGCTGTTCGTGATGAACGATCCACTCGCGCATGCGGAGTCGTCCAAGTTCGCCGTGCGAGCGATCGCGATGGCATCTGACGAACAAGCTCGAATTACCGCCGCGTACCAGATCGCCTGGAACCGCCCACCCTCTTCCGAAGAACAACAGGAATGCACTGACTTCCTGAAGCAATACCGCGACAAGCTCGCGGAACTGAAGACACCGCCTGACCAAGTGGAACTCAAGGCGTGGTCCGCACTGGCCCGCGTCCTGATGAGTAGTAACGAGTTTGTGTTTGTCGATTGAAGTTGCGGAATAACGCCGGGGTCGGGTGTACGATTTTTCGGAATTGGCCGGACGAGAACGTCCTCCTTTGCCCAAGACTCCTTCCGGCCAATTTCGAAAAATCGTACACCCGACCCCTCACGCACACCGTCAAGACCAAGCGAAAGTTTCTCCATGATGACTGATCAATGTACGTGTTCCCGCCGCTCCGTAGTGCAGTCGCTTGTCGGCGGTTCGTTGCTGTTGCCGGGGATCATCTCCGAGTTGCTCGCGGCGGACGACAAGTCGGCCGATGGGGATCCGCTTGCGCCGAAGGCACCGCACTTCACGCCGCGCGCCAAGCGAATCATTTTCATGAAC
The DNA here is from genome assembly GCA_026400935.1 of Planctomycetia bacterium. GTDB lineage: Bacteria > Planctomycetota > Planctomycetia > Planctomycetales > Planctomycetaceae > SXKJ01. The sequence goes on from JAPLNX010000453.1 coordinate 2,129, forward strand.
ATGAGCGGTGGCGCTTCGCACGTCGACTCGTTCGATTACAAGCCGAAGCTCGTCGCCGATCACAACAAGCCGTATCAAGTCCCGGCGAAAATGCTGGAGGCGTTCGCTCCCAATAATCGGGTGGTCGAGAAATACTTCAAACGGCCGCAGTGGGAGTTCAAACAACGTGGCGAGTCCGGCCTGTGGATCAGCGACCTCTTTCCGCACATTGCCGAATGTGCCGATGACCTCTGCCTGATCCGCTCGATGCGTAACGACCACGCCGATCACTTCCAGGCGACGCTGGGAATTCACACCGGCTCCGTGACATTCGCGCGGCCGAGCATCGGGTCGTGGGTCAGTCACGGCCTGGGGACCGTCAA
>JAPLNX010000097.1 GCA_026400935.1 Planctomycetia bacterium
AATGGACGATGCCCATCCCGAAGTGGAAAGAGGCTCTCAACCACTTCGCCATCCTCTTCGAAGGACGAATGCCAAAAATCCTCAACTGAACACAAACACTTCAGCAAATTCCGCCTGACACATAATTCCAGACAGGCCCCCGAGTGATGCTCGGATTGTCGTTTCGGCGAAGGGGCTGGCGGTGGAGATGCAGGAAGTGCGGGTCGATGCCGAGATGAAGCCGGTCAATTTCTCGTTGAAGCCGGGGGGACACGTCCGTGTTCGCGTCGTCGACGAGAATGGTCGTGGCATTCCAAAAGCCCGCATCTTCTTTCAGCGTTGGCGAGGCCGATTCCAATACTTTGAGTTCGATCACCGCAGCCAATACACCGACAACGACGGTGTCTGGGAATGGAACGAAGCGCCGCTGGATGAATTCCAGGCAGACATCTGCCGCCCCGACGGAATGCAATTGTCGAGTCAACCGCTGATCGCTCGCGCCGACGAGTACGTCTTCAGACCGGCTACCGCGTTGATCGTGACCGGCCGAGTGGTCGATGCGAAAACCAAATAGCCGGTCGCGAAGTTCAAAGTCACGCCGGGGCTGCGGCGTGCCGATCGGAAATTGAGCCCAGACTGGAAATCGCGAGACAGCTTTGATGCAGCGGGCGGTAAATACCAGATTCGGTTCGATAACGATGATCCAGCTTGCTTGGTTCGCATTGAGGCGTCCGGCTATCGCACGGCAACTTCGCGAGACATCAAACCGGACGAAGGACGGATCGAGATCCACTTCGAACTGCAGCCGGCCGAAGACATCGCGTCCACCGTCCGCACCGCTTCGGGCGAGCCGGCCGCCGGAGCCAAGATTGCGCTGGGGCTGGCGGGTTCGCAGATCAGCATCAAGAACGGCGACATCCACGATGTATCGACTTACGCCACACGACTGGAAACCGACGCCAACGGACTCTTCCGCTTGTCGGCTCGCGACGAACCGTTCCAGTTGGTGATCACGCACCCGGCGGGATTCGCGCATTTGAAATCCGACGACGGTCCGGTTCCCAAACAATTGAAGCTGACGCCGTGGGCAAGAGTCGAAGGAACGTTTCACATCGGCCAGTCGCCCACCGCCGATGCGAGCCTGTTGCTGAATTCGGAAGGGATTCATTCGCACGGGAAGGACGTTCCCAGCATTTATTGCAGCCATCAAACAACCACCGACGCGAAGGGAGGCTACGTCTTCGATCGTGTCTTTCCCGGTCACGGAAACATCGCTCGCGAGGTGCGGCTGACGATCAGTCCCGTCGAATCCAACGTGACCTCATCGCATCAAGTCGCTGTCGAATTCGTTTCAGGGAAAACGACCCGACTCGACTTGGGAGGTACGGGCCGCGCGGTTGTCGGCCAACTCGCGGCACCGCCCGGAGCTGCGGACCCGATTCATTGGAACTGGGCTCAGGTGCATCTGGAGTCTGACCTGCGCGAGCCGCCGTTGCCACCGAATATGGTCGGTGCCGCCAACGATCCCGCGCTGCAGCCGCAATGGGACAAGTGGCTCAAGTCCGCCGCCGGTCGAGCGTGGCAAACCGCCTACAACGGATATCTCGCGGAGCGGGACAATTCATCGCCAACGTCGCTCGCGATGGTTCATTCCAAATCGACGATGTCCCGGCCGGAAAGTATGTGCTCACGCTCCGCTTCCACCGAGACGCTCCCGGCAACTTGCCCGACCGTCGCATCACCGTACACGAAGTCGATGACGAGCCGCTGAAGCCAGTGACACTCGGAGCGCTGAGGCTCGAATGAGAATTCCTCGCCGACGCTGAGGCGATTGTGTACGGGGCCGAGTTCGCACCCCGTTAATGAGCGGGCGTTACAGATGCTTGGCGACGAACTCCCAGGCTGTGACGTCGTGGAATTCGTGGCCCCCTTCGAAGACGACGTGCTGGAAGCGATCTGCAAGTTTGAGTTTTGAATAGTACTCGGCAGAGATGATCGCTTGCGGCTTCCCGGCGTCGCGATGATCGACGCCGTCTTTGCTGCCGGCTTGAATTTGACAGGCTCGCGGGCAGATCAGGGCGACGATGTCCGAGTCTCGGAACAGAGTAAAGCGATCCTTGAATTTGAAGTCACTGGGGACGGTCAGTTCGTCACGCTCGTAGCGGCCTTCTTGGACTCCGTAGTAGCAACTGCAAACCGACACCTTGATTCGCGTATCCATTGCCGGAGTCACCAGCGCGTAGTAGCCGCCGTATGACAAGCCGACCATGCCCACTCGCGAGCCATCGACTTCGGGCCGCTGCAAGATCACGTCGAGGCTACTTGTGATCTTGGTGATCTCAATGGCGGTCAAACTCGTGCCGACCAATCGCAGACGTTCGTCGGTCCGGTTGCGGACGTCCTTCGGAAAACCTTCGGCCGAGAAGAGGTGTTGCGGAGCGAAGACGACGTATCCACGTTTCACTCCGCCGCGCACCATGTCGTGATAGTTCGAGCCGCCCTTGAAGAGCGCGACTTCTGGCGAGCCACCACCGCCGTGCATCGAAATCACCAGCGGGGCTTTCGCTCCGGCTTTCAGCGACTTCGGGATGATGTAGATGCCTTCGGCGTGAATTCCGGGAAGCACGGGAATCATCGCTCGGTAGTATGTGCCGATGTCGTCTTCTCCGATTTGTTTGAATGTCGCACCGCTCTGATCGACGTTGCCTGGTGGTGGATAGCCGATGCTGTCCGCGAAGGCTTTTCGATAACCCTGAGTCGACTTCTCGAAGGCCGTTGGCGACGAGTAATCGGCAGCGAGCGTCTTCTCTAGCCGAGTGCGGTCGTTCTTTTGCGTGATGATGTAGGCATCGAGTTCTCTGGCTTGCTCTGTTCGTAGAGGGTTCGAGTTCACAACGTCGTCCTCGAAGTATTTGGGAGCGGGCTTATCTTGAGCATGCGCCACTTCAATACAAAGCAGACTTAGCGACAAAACGAAAATCGAGTGCGAACATCGGATCATGTTATGAAAGTCCTTGTGATGCAGCCGTCTCTCAAGAGCGGCTGACGAGCGGAGCGGGGATCAATCCGTCAAACTAACGTCACTCATTGTTGTCGGAAGCATCCCAAAAGACGACTTCGATAGAACGACGCTGTGACGGCTCAGGGGAGAATTTGAAGCGGAATCCATTTGAACTCAACGTTGGCGATTGCCGAGTTGGTCAGAATTCATCACAACCACGAAATTGAATCTGTGCCTGAACCACAAACACTGGAGTCCTCATTGTGATCTTTGTTATCGCCACGATTGACTTGAATCCCGGCACGCGAGAAAGCTTCTTGAAGGAGTTTCACGAGATCGTTCCGCTCGTCCATGCAGAAGCAGGTTGCATTGAATACGGTCCGACGATTGATTCCATAACCGACGTGCCGACTCAATTGCCGTTGCGAGAAGACACAGTCACGGTCGTTGAAAAATGGGAGAGCCTCGACCATTTAAAGGCTCACTCTGTGGCTCCGCACATGGCGGCGTACCGTCCGAAAGTAAAAGACATCGTGCGTTCGGTGACGTTGCAGATTTTGGAGCCCGCGTGAAGTCATGACAGAGGCGGCTCGCTTTTCGTGCCAAAAGAAAACGCGGAGCAGGTCAGCCACCTACTCCGCGTTTCGTTTTCTGCTTTGAGATTTTGAACTCATATACCGGGGATATCGAGCTTTTCGTCGGACGCGATCTGCCGCAATTTCTTGAGACCGCGTGCTTCAAGTTGTCTCGCGCGTTCTTTGGTCACGCCGAATCGGTGTCCGACTTCCTCCAACGTTTGTGGTTCCGCTCCAGGACGTAGACCAAAACGAAGCATGAGGATCTCTCGTTCGCGTGGTTCGAGCCGACCAAGAATTTTCATCAAAATATCGTGTTGAGTTTGGTTCTCCCGCTCAACTTGGAATTGGTTGGCTCGATCGTCCGAGGAGAACTGGAAGACCTCTTCGGCCCCTGTCTTGAACCGATCGAGCAACGTGTACTCGGCAGGAATCGAACGAGCAAAGTTCTTCATGATGGCCCATGAGGCATACGTAGAGAACTTGTTACCACGACTGAAGTCAAACTTTTCAATTGACCGGATCAGTGACATGTTGCCGTCGCTGACCATTTCGAAAAAGTTCGCATTGGGTCGCATGTGCTTCTTGGCAATTGAGACCACGAGCCTCAGATTGCTGCGAATCAAAAAATTCTTGACAGTCAGACTTTCTTGCATCAGATGCTCGATCTCTTGCATGACACTGGCCCTTGGACGTTGCGGGGAGAGAGTCTTACGCAATTGTTCCGCTTTGAACTTCAGGTAGTTCATCTTGCGGAAGTAGTAGCCCTCTTCCTCGCGAGTCAGCAACGGGAGCTGGTAGAGGCTTTCGAGATACGGGGGCAGCCCCGCTGGCGGTGCGTGAAGCTCTTCAGACTCTCGCGGTGGAGCGTCACAAAGAATGGTTGTGCTCGCGTCCGAGAGTTGAAATGACTCGTGGTCCATGAATTCGATCGGTTGGTCAATCAACTGCTGCGCTCGCATCTCAGACAAGATGCGATAGATGCTGGACCGAGTCCGGCGGAATCGAGTGACCAGTTTCTCCATCGAAACATTCAGTCGCGAGAGCCGAAAAATCTCGCGTTTTTCTTCGTCCGTAAGCGGATTTGTCGCATTGGGAAAAACGGCATTCTCCGGATTTTGCTTGTCATATTGTTTCAAGGTATATCGCACCGTTTCTGGTGCGCGGTCAAATTTCTTGGCGACTCGGTGGACCACTTCTGTCGGCGTTCCGCCCCACTTTGCCAAGCGACGTGCCCAGCGAATGACGTTAAATCGCTCGTCATCCGAAAGTTGACTAAACCGGCTGCCACGCGCGACTTCTTCTCGATGGCTTAGAACGAACCGACGCAGCGAAGACTCCAAAAAACCGAGTTGTTTACGCCGACCGACGATAAAGCGTCGCGCTACAAGGCCTCGTTGTCGCCAGCGAGTGACTGTTTTAGTCGAAACGTGATAGCGGCTACTGACGTCCTGCAATGAAAGAACTGGCTCGTTGGCCATGTCCGTCGTCAGGTTCATGCTGGCCGACAAATCTTCGACGAAACAGTGCAGATCGTGAACTACTTCGTTGCCGGTGAGCGTCAAATTCGGATACCGATCCGGACGATAGTTTGTCAGTCGATGGCAAAGCTCGTCGTAACGATATGTTGAATCGGGCGTGATCTCTTCGATCAAGCGCTCAGCACGCTCGATTTGCTCCAACCGAACTGCCCCCGGAGTGAACCTGACTTGTTGATCGGTGAGCTGTTTTAGAACGGGGTTCTTGTAGCGAGTCATGATGGTGATCTCCTTCCCCAGCCGCTGCCTAACTTACGTGAGATAAGACGCAGTGTGACTGAAAAAAGTTCTGAAGATTACCGTGAAGTTATCGGACTTCTCCGAAGTGACTTACCGTCTTCGATGCCTCGACCTTCGTCACGGTTCCACGCACTTTGACGAATCCTGAAATCCCGACGATCACAGCTGCCAGTAACACGATGATCCCCATCCATTTTGCTCGTTGCTGCCGCATCTTTTCAAATGCTGTTGAGCGACCGACCAGTGCCGAAGCGATGAAGAAAATTCCGAACGCCAACAAGATCTTGGTTCCTATCAAGCCGTGATAGAGACCGTCCCCTTTATGTTTTGGCAACGCTTGGACGAAGTTATAGAAGCCACTAATTATGAAAACGCCGATGCCACCATGCACGACTCGTTTCCAACGAGCGAGCAGTCGCTGTCGCAGTTGATCATGTTCCGCTTGCGGCAGTTCGGCTGCAGCCGGCATAAGGACAAACCGCATAAAGACGGTTCCGCCCACCATCACAATTGTCGTCGCCACATGCATAAAACGGGAGAGAACATCAATCGCAAAGAGATCGTTCATTGTCGTCAAGCGCTCCAAGAGTCAGCGACCAAATTGGGCACTGAGTTACGTTGTTGAGGAATGCACGGAGTAGTGGAACTTGGTGCGGTTCTTTCGTGAAGTACCCCGAAGTGTGTGTGTGCGTGAGATCGCTCGCGGTGATTTTATTCGTAGCGAACTCCGTCGCTGCGACTTCGGACTACTTAGCAGCAGTTGCGAAGAAAAAGACCATCCCTAAAAAATGCAAGACCCGGCTCCCTAAGGAGCCGGGTCTTGGGTACTCGTCGAAGGATCAAGGAGATTCTTCAGCCGAGCCGCCACGAGCGGTAGCGACCGCTGAGGCTACTGACCAAGAGCGGCAAGAAAACTTCACCGGCCCTGGGTTGGGTGGCTGCCGAAACAGCCCGCCGACTTTTAGGCGTAACCACCTCGTTGGCAACTGGGACTAACTGAAATCAAGAAGCACCTCCTTTCTCGTGTTGAACCAGGCTCGGTGCAACCGGCTTGCCAGAAGACTCCGGTCGGCGTTGAGCCAGATGTTGGTCCCTCGGGCTGCGAGCCCGAACGATGGGCATATCGTGACAAAACTTCGACATCCGGCAAGACGAATAATCGCCGTCTAACCAGAATTTCGTTTTCTGTTTTTTTTCACCATCGCCGCAGCCCGCTTGAAGGGCTCTGTCTTGCGGAGCAATTCTCGCGGCTTTTTCACGATCGACTTTCGATCCAATCGAAACGCTGATGAGGCGGCTAGCGTTGGGTCGAGTTCCGTTGCCACCGTGTATCTCAGAGTCACTCGGACAAGTTCGGCAACTGATTCAACAGACAGCTTTGCCATGATTGAGGCACGCTGGTAGGAAACGGTAGACGTTGTATTACCAAAGATCTCCGCGATTTCGTTACTCGATAATCCATCAACAACCAACTTCAGGACATCCTGCTCGCGTGGTGTCAGCAGCAAGAGTTTCTCACCAAACTGAACCATTTCCACTCGCACTTTGCGTGCATAATTCGCCGTCTGCATCGCACGTGTGACAAGCTCCACGAACGCTTTTTTGCTCGTGAATGGCTTTTCGACAAAGTCCACTGCCCCCAGCTTCATCGCTTGGACGGCGTAACTGATCTTTTTATGAGCGGTCATCGCGATCGTCGGAAGTATCCATTGCCGCCTGTTGAGTTCTTCTAAGAGCTCCAAACCATTCATCTTCGGCATGACAATATCAAGCAACAAACAACCGGAATCATTCGGCTGAAACTCGCCCAAAAATTCGACCGCCGAATCAAACGCCTTAACCGGGATATTGACTGACTCAAGCCAACGACACGCTGTATTCAGAAAATCGCGGTCGTCGTCCACGATAAAAGCCGTTTGAGCGTTGTCCATGATGCCTCAGAGGTTGACCTTGCTACGATCCAATTCGTTGCAACGCTTGCCATAGCCAGTCCGGGGAGAAAAACACTGCTAAGCTGGTCGCCGCGCACAACGAAACACCAACAAAGGCTGGGGTGCCAGCAGTACGGCGCGTGTCATCACGACTAGGTTGCAGATACATCACGCCGATCAGTCGTAGGTAATACCAAGCCGCGATCGCCGCATTGATAGCAAGGCACATCGCCAACCGCCGACCGAAATCAGTTCCGTGATTCCAAGAGGCAAAGAACAACGTCAGCTTGCCAAGGAACCCCACGGTCGGCGGTAATCCCGTCAGACCGAACAACAGCACGGTCGCCAGGAATGCTCCCGCTGGATGAGTCTTACTCAGTCCGGCGAGGTCGTCAGTTGTTTCCAACGGGCGTTCGCCAGTGGAAAGACTTGCGATCAACGCAAACACCCCTAACGTCGTAACGCCATACACGGCGAGATAAAACAACAAAGCTGGCAAGCCGCCGACATGCGTCGTGGAAATGGCCAATCCATCATCACCGATAGCCGGAACACTGACTGCAATCGACAATCCCACCAGCATGTAGCCAGCGTGAGCAATACTCGAATAAGCCAAAAGCCGCCGCAAATTCTTTTGTAGCAAGGCTAGCAAGTTGCCTACAAACATCGTTGCGATAGCCAATAAGTAAATCATGCCGCCGCTCTTGGCCGCGATATTCCAGTATCCCGCATGAATCGCTGCCTCAACAGACGGCTGACCGAGTACTCGCACGAGTGCGACGATGCCAGCCACCTTCGGGACAACGCTCAACAACGCTGCTGCTGAATTTGCGGTCCCCTGAAAAACGTCCGGTGCGTAAAAATGAAACGGTACAGCGGTCACTCGAAATGCCAAACCGGCGACAATCGTCGTGATGCTCACAAGTAACATTGCGGGCATCGGCTGTAGTTCGTTGGCCGCAAGCGTGCGATGAATAGCGGTCAAGTTCGTCGTCCCGGCGGCTCCGTATAAAAAGCTGAAACCGTACAGAACCAGCGCCGAAGAGAAGACACTTAGCAAGAAATACTTCAACGTCGCTTCTTGCCCAGATGCATCTCGGCGTGCGACGTACAAGAATACGTAAGTCGGAATACTCACCAACTCAAGAGCCAAGAACAGCACGACGAGGTCATTCGCCAACGCGATCAAATTTGCTCCCGCCAGAATCAGCAGCAGGCAAGCATGCGATTCGGCTGAATCTCGATCAGCCGTTTGATTCCAATTGATCAAGACCAAGACCGTTCCCGTGACGAGTGTCACCATACGAACGAACCAAACGAGAGCATCCGACTGAAATGGAGCAAGGTGACTCGCTTCGGCGACGGGAACCGGAGCCAGCCATAGCCAGCCAGCAATTCCCAGAGCCAACAGCGACCAAATTCCCCAGCGATGCCGTAAGCCATTCGGAGCTTGTCCGCTCTCGCTGACAAGAAATGGTCCAACCGCGAAATTCACAACCGCCGCTGCCAGCAGCACAACTTCAGGCAGAATTAGACTGATGGCGTTAGTGAGATGCTGAAACACGACAAGAACTCCCAGAGTCAGGTATCACAAAGTGACTCAAACAGAACAGTTTGAAAAGTTAAACATTTAAGCTGCCGGGAAAGGACGGGTAGCGACAAGTTTCTTGCAGCGCGAGTCCACAGAACGATTCATTCCTTCCAGAGATCGAGCGCCCAGCAACAGCAAGTCGCCCTCTTCGTCGATCGTGAAATGTTCACCCAAACGGACGATGGCAAAGCCGATGTTGCGAGTGACGAGTTGACCGTTCGCCATTTGAAATGTGAGGTCTTTCTTCTCTCGATTCACGCCAATTTTGTCGAGCAGTTTACCGGGCACCCATGTGTGCTCACTACCGGTATCAACCAACATCTGCGGCACTTCCACGAACTTCTCGCGGCGAACCATGTGTCCGATCGAACCTTTGACGTCGAAGGTACCCATGATTCACTTCGTTCCTTCGATGCTCGCCGTCAAATCAGTTGCCGCATTTTGAGCCGAGACCTCTGGCTTCTGGTCATACAACTTCACCACCGATCGCACATCGATTGCGATTGTGTCCAACCACGGTTTTGGATTCACGCCAATCCACAAACAGAGAGCCATTAATGGTCCGACCGCGAGCAGTTCGCGTATGTTGATGTCGTGAATTGGACCATGCGCGGAAGCGGGTTCTTTGAGCGGCCCGAAGAAGCCGCGCCTTAGCATGTCGAGCAGATACCACGCACCAAGTACGACACCGGTCGCGCCGATCGCCGAGTACAACGGCTTGGCTTTGAACATGCCGATCAATGCCAACATTTCGCCAACGAAACCATTCAATCCTGGCAATCCCGCACTCGCCATGCAGATGAAAACCATGCAGACAGATAAAATCGGTAGGCGAGTCGCCAAACCACCAAGCTCGCTCAATTCACGAGTGTGGTAGCGGTCGTAAACCATCCCAACCAACAAGAACAAGGCACCGGTCGAAAGTCCGTGATTTATCATCTGCATGACACCGCCGGTGATCCCTTCGGAATTCAGCGAGAAGATTCCCAACACACAGAAACCGAGGTGGCTCACCGAGCTATAGGCAACCAGCTTTTTGATATCACTTTGAGCCAACGCTCCCAACGCTCCGTAAACGATGCCGATGACCGCCATCGTTCCGAAGACCGGCACGCCAAAGCTCGCTACCGCAGCCGGCAACAACGGCAAGCAAATGCGAAGGAAGCCGTAAGTCCCCAGCTTCAACAACACGCCCGCCAACAACACGCTACCCGCCGTCGGGGCTTCCGTGTGAGCCAACGGCAGCCACGTGTGAAACGGAAACAGCGGAACCTTAATGACGAACCCGGCCGACAAAGCCAGCAACAATCCGATCTGCCAATTGTCCGGCAGCGGATGATGTTGCAGTGCGGCGGCGATATCAGGAATCGAAAATGGAGTCGCAGTCAGCCCCTCCTGCATCACCTTCATCACCAGGGCGACTAAGCCCAGCAACGTGATCATACTTCCGGCCAGCGTGTAGATGAAGAACCGGTACGCCGCAAACTGCCGCTGCGAACCACCCCAAATCCCAACGAGGAAAAACAGCGGGATCAGCGTGAACTCGAAAAAGACATAGAACAGCAACAAGTCGAAGGCTAGAAACGCGCCTAGCATCCCGGCCTCAAGCACCAGCAAGCAAATGTAAAACTCGGTCGCTCGTTCTTGAATCGCTTCCCACGAGATGAGCACCGCCGAGACTGTCAGGATCGCGGTCAACATCAACATCAAAACGCTGATCCCGTCCGCTCCGAGATAGAACTCCAAACGTACGGGAGTGCGAACTGTTTCGACCTCCTCAGACTTAGCCTCACCTGCTTCGTTGTTTTCTGCGGCGATCTCGTCCTGAGCAATCGATTTTACTTGGGTGATCTCGCCGATCGTCATCCACGTCCGCCGCCATTCCACGCGAGGGCGAACGGGGCTATCGACGATGGTCCTATTTTGCACCAACTCGATGCCGCTGCCATGTGAATGGATTCGCGCGAACAATCCTACCGAGAGTGCCAACGTCCCAACCGCAGCCAGTAAAGCAATCCAGCGAGCAACCGCTCGATCGCCTCCCAGCAGGGCTAGCAACAAGGCGGCGATCAACGGCAGAAAAATGATCGAAAGAAGTAGCATGTTGTTGTCTGATTATCTGAAATTAGAAGTCATGGAGTCGGCGGCTTGCCAGCTCGTTTAAAGGGAACTCACAAGCGAGCCACCTGCGCTACGTCACACGAACAAACCCTCACCCAGCCCACGCTCTCAGCATCTGAATCAAGAATACAACGAACCCGAGCAGCATGACCCACGCATAGTTCAACACAAATCCATTCTGAATCGGTCGTACTAAGCGACCTAAGGTTGCCGGGATCGAGCCGATCAAATCAAGCAGGCCGTCGATCAAATACTTGTCGAACAGCGTACAGAGCAAAGCGACGATCTTGACCGGCTTTATGATCAGATAAGTGAAGAGTTCATCCAAAAAGAACTTACCAAGCGACAAGCGGTGTAGTGGTCGTAGCTTCGATTCCAGTTGAAGAGGAACGCCCGGAGCCACCACATACATCCAACGCGCCAAGCCGAACGCGGATGCAAAAATCACACAGCTCAGGCCCATCAACATCCAACTGTGAGGATGATCGCCATGCTCCAACACCGGCGATTGTCCCAACGCATGGGCGTAAACGCCGGTCGGCCCCAGCAATAAACCGATCAAAACAGAGAACGCCGCAAGCACATACAACGGGCCGGTCATCACCGGTGGTGACTCATGTGGATGATGGGCCTCTTCGGGAAATCTCTCTTCGCCGAGGAACGTCATGTTGTAGGCGCGGAACGTATAAAAGGCCGTCAAGAACGCTGTCACGACAGCAACTGCCAGAATTACCGTGAAGAACGTTTCGTGTCCTCCGGCTCGGGTCCCTTCAAACAACGCAACCAAGATTTCGTCTTTGCTCCAGAACCCTGCGAGCAAAGGGCAACCAGCCAATGCCAGTGATCCGATTAGGAAAGTGATCCTTGTGTGCGGCATAACATGCCGCAATCCGCTGAATCGCCGCATGTCGATCACATCCCCCATCGCGTGCATTACGCTACCGGCTCCGAGGAATAACAACGCTTTGAAGAACGCGTGAGTGAAGAGATGGAACATCGCGGCTGTGACGGCGAACGCCGCCAGCTTCTCGCTGACTCCTGCTGCTCCTAACGCCATGAACATGAAGCCGAGTTGGCTTACCGTCGAATACGCTAACACTCGCTTGAGGTCATACTGCGTGAGCGCCGTCAATGCGGCAAGTAAAGCGGTCGTCGCACCGATCCCGCTGACGACCATCTGAGCCGTCGGAGCGTACATGAAGAGCGGCGTGCTACGAGCAACCAGGTAGACACCAGCCGTTACCATCGTTGCCGCGTGAATCAGTGCCGAAACCGGTGTCGGGCCTTCCATCGCGTCTGGCAACCAGACATGTAGGGGAAACTGAGCCGATTTTCCCATCGCTCCGACGAACAACAGCAGGCAGATGGTCGTAATAACTGAGGGGTCCTTCTCTGCAACTCCCGGAATCTTTGCAAAGACCTCAGCGAAATCGACTGTTCCGAACGTCTTCCAAATCAGAAAAATCCCCATGATAAAGCCGAAGTCACCGACGCGGTTGACGACAAACGCTTTGCGAGCCGCCGCCGCCGCATTCGGACGCTGGAACCAAAAGCCGATCAGCAAATAGCTGCAGAGACCGACCGCTTCCCAAAACATGAACAGCGTCAAATAATTCTTCGCCAACACCAACATGCTCATCGAAAACACGAACAAAGCAAACGCGGCAAAGAACCGAGGATATCCCGGATCGCCGTGCATGTAGCCGCTCGCGTAGATCGACACGAGAAAGCTGACGAACGTCACCGTCAGCAGCATCAACGCGGTCATTGCATCGACTTGCACGTCCACTCGAACAGCCAGGTTGTCGGTAATAGACCACTCGAAACCGGGAGCTGCCAACTGCGGTTTCGCCACAGCGTGAGCATCTCCTTGATGCGTGCTACCTGCGTCGCCATCGTGTTGCGCGACAACTTCCGTCATCGACAGCAATGTTGAGTCTGGTTTCAAGGAACCGGGCGAAGCCAGAAACATCACATTTAGAAAAACCGCCACGATCGTGGAAACTGCCAACGCAGCCACGCACGGTATGTGACTTCGTCCTCGCAACAGCACCTTGCCGAACAAGGCGATGAAGAGGCTCGCGATCAGCGGTGCTCCAGGAATCAGCCAGAGCAAAGCCGGCGTGAGTTCAGACACGATGGAAGGTCTCCTCAATATGGATCAAACCGGAGGCGTCTTGACCAAGTTGGGTCGGCGACCGGCGGGAGTGAGATGTGGAAACTCTTGGGCGGGAACAGAAGCCGGAACGGCAGGCTCTTCTTCGTGTGAAGACTCGATTTCTGCCTCGCCCAACTGGCTCCAGAAGTTGATGTCGAGCGACTTTGTTCGGTGATACAGAGTCAGAATCAACGCCAGTGCGATCCCCGCTTCGCAGGCAGCAACAGTCAATATAAACGCCGTGAAGGCTTGCCCTTGAAAGTTTTGGTGAAAGTTGGAAAACGCAACGAGGTTCAACGAAACACCATGCAACATCAACTCGGCTGACAACATCATCGTGATCAGGTTTCGTCGGGTCATGAACCCGATGATCCCCAACACAAACAAGATACTGCCAACGACGAGATAATTCGTCAGGACGATCATTCCGAAAACTCCCACAAGCTGTCGTCTTACGTAGTTGCGAAGCCATCACGCTCCGCGCGATGAGCAAAACGTCGCACGACTCACTTCACGCCGAATACATTCACCATTAAATCCCATTAACTCTTTGCTCGACTCGCGGATCGCGCCGGCTATGTAAACACGCAACCTTACAACTTTCCGCTCGATCGTTTGGGCGCGATGATGATCGCTCCGATCGAAGCGACAAGTAACAACGTGCCAGCCAATTCAACGGCAAACAAATAATCGCCAAACAACGACCGACCAAGCCCACGCATTGTGCCAAACGTTGCTGAAGTTGAACTACTCGTCGATTGCGGAGGTTGCACGTCATCAACAGCCACGGATTGCACAGCCGCCTGACGGACACTTCCGCGTGTTTCGCCTTGAACAACGACTGGTTGCAGAGCAGGCTTCACGTCGGCAACGACATCAACCTTTTTCGGAGCCAAAGAAATAAACCCCGTGACCGACTCACCGTTCGTTGCGGATTTACCAGCAACAGTTCCTGGCGGTGTGATCGTGAAGAGCAACGCTCCGAGCAACACAAATCCTGTGAATGCGATGACTCCCGGTTGCCTCGCATTTTGATCGTAGTTCGTCTTCCCTGCCTGTTGGGCCAACATCAACACGAACAGGAATGTGACGATAATCGCGCCTGCGTAAACAATGACCGTTGCCGATGCCAAAAACGGAGCCGATTGAAGCAAGAACAACCCGCAGACACTGAGCGTGACGAGAGCAAACCACAAGGCCGAATACGCCGGGTTTCGATTCGTGATCATCAATGCCGCTGAAATGACCGCCACACCAGAGAACAAGCAAAACAAAGCGTCTTGAACCAACGCTCCGCTCGGCTTAAAAATTGTGCCACCAAGCAATCCGATCGCGGCCAGCCCAATCAAAGAGCCGACCAGTCTCGATCGACGCTCTCCTTTAGGCATCAGCAAACTGATCGCCAAAGCCCCCAATATCATCGGCAGAGCAAGCTGCCAATGTGCCGTCAGCCACTGCACGCTGTTGTTCATAATCTCAATGAAGTCTTTCGTCTGACGACGAGGATGATTTCTGAGTGACAAATCTCTGCGAGATTTCAGCGTTTGACGCAAAAAAGCAGTGATTGTCCGCAAAACCTCGGCCATCTGACCGTAGGGATGGAAGTACTGTAGCCCCCACTTCGCGCGATGGGAATGAACCCACAACTCACTTTTCAACAAGCGGCGGGCCGATCTCGAGATCAGCATTTTCGATTCAAATCGAATGACACAAGAAGGCAACAATGCGGTCGTTAACGGTGGCTGCAATCCAGCGAACGGAGGCTTCAAAGTGCCGCACCATGAATCTTGGTTACCAAAGAATGATCAATGGATTTTCTTCCTATCCCCGACTTTGCAATCAGGCGAACATGCCTCCGCATACGACGTGCTTGTGTGCTTCAGGGGTCGAACCTATCAGCGTCTGGTGAGCGAGCCCAAGGCCAACGAAAACGTCAAATATTTCTGACCTACCAAAACAGCGGGCGTCAGTTTCAGGGCTTACTCAATCAGTCCGTAACTGCTGGACGGAGAAGTTTGTCTGACACGCAACCCTTGCCGTGTTTCTCTCCATCGCTTGACTACGAGAACTGTGACAACCGGTGATGCGTCGGCTTGATTTTGAGCGGTTCGAGAACTTCGACGAAAGTTATCCTCCAGTTACGGGGTAAAGTTTCGAGCAACTAAAGTTCCTGCGGAATGGCAAGTCCCCTAACAACGTGCGATCGGCAGCTCGAACCGACTCTTCGAGATCACATCGCGTCATCGGGCACTTGAACCACAGCAATCACACTTTGAGCGACACGATGTGAGTTTTTCTCCTCCTAACATCGCCGATCGCGTGTTGTTCAAGGTGTGCCTCCGCAGAACTTGGATTATTAGTTTTACGTAGCCAACACGCTCTGCGTGTTGAGCCGGTTTCATATCAAGACGGACATGCACAAGATTTCTTGTTGTGGGATCGTTCGGTTCGTCACGCAGAGCAATGACGGCTACGTAGTTTGGAGAGGTTCGGTCCTATCCGAGGTGGAGTGTTTCGTCATGCGATTCATCGGACGAATCAAACAGATTGTTTCGATCACAGCCTTGTTCCTACTTATGGGCTGCGCGGTTAGTCCAGCGACACGATCGCAATGGCGTGTCCAGCGAATGCAGCCGGTACCGGCTGCTCCAATGCAGCCTGTTGTTCCTCCGAAGATGGTTCCGCAGCCAGTGTCACCGAGGCAATCAGCCCCGAAGTCGCCGGCTCCGAATGCGAACTCGCAACGATCGGGAGCCACGCCGCTTGTGAAAGAGAAACTGGTTCCAGATCCGACTGCTGATCCACAGGCAAAGTCCGCGCCGCGCTTGGGCAATCCGGGATCCACACAGGGGAACAAACGGAGTGGGAACACTCCAGACAGCAATCCTGTTCTGAGTGCCGAGAGTACTGTGCAACCGCAGACTCGGTTTAAGCCCGCCCCGCTTGGCTCGACGGCAGAAAGTGATTCAGCTCAAGAGTTGAGAATTGAAGTTCGCTCTGCAAACAAGCCGAACGAAGATGTTTCTCCGCCGCGCTTGGGTTTTGAATCACTCGATGCACCGCATGATTCGCCGTTGAAGATTGAAGTGAGGAGTAAGCGGCAACGTCCTCTCGGTGAAACGGTGACGTTTGACGTCGTTGTTACCAATGAGAGCGAGAACGTTCTGAAAGACGTGGTCATCGACGTTGATTTCGACCGTCAACTGGTCTTTCCGGGACACATGGAAAAGCAACTCCAGAAGAGCCTCGGAGAGTTGTTGCCAGGGCAATCGCATGAGATGCGGTTGACATTGGTCAGCAATCAACTCGGTCAACACACCTGTCGCTTCGAGGTCTCCGCCGACGGGCTTGATTCCGTGAAGCGGACGATGGACGTTGCGTATGTCGAACCGAAGTTGCGGCTGCAATTGATCGGCCCAGCACAACGCACAGTCGGCAGTCGCGCAGAATTCACCATTAAAGTGGCGAACACATCTGAGCAACCGATTGACGATTTGAAAATCACACTCAACCATGACGCCTCGTTATCACCGCGGGAAGCCACCGGTGGTTATCAACGAGCGGCCACCGCGCTGGTTTGGACATTGGGCCGGATCGCTCCTGGTGAAGGAGTACAGGTCCAAGCGGAATTCGACTGTCGGCAAATGGCCGAGAATGCTTGCGTTACCGCGGAAGCCCGCAGTGACTCACTTTCTACTGAGGAAATCGAAACCTGCGTCACGGTTGTTGCAGTGCCGGGATTGCTTGACCTGCACATCTCCGATCGAACGGATCCGGTGAGAATTGGCGATCAAATCGAATACGAGGTGACCGTCCAAAACCTCGGACTGCAAGCAATCCGCGACGTCCAATTGGATTTGCAAACCTCAGAATATCTGAAGCTGGATACCTGCGATGCGGTTCTCGCTGACAAAGCAATCTCGTTGACGGAGATCCGCAACAATGGGCAACTCACGCTCGTGTTGCCAAGCTCAATGCCGAAAGATGCGATGCTCCGCTTGATCATCCGAGCGAAAGCCCTCAAGTCTGGTGACGCCGAACTGCGTGTGATTGCCACTCCTGGCGAGAACGGCACTGCCGTTGAGACGTCTGAGTTCACTTCGGTGAATCAGTAGCACTTTATTTGACCACTATGAGCAGCCGATGTTTAAAAAAACGATTGCTGAAGCAAGGAGAAATCGGGTCCTGACCCTCCTCACTTCAACAATCGCGATTCCGTTTTACTCACTCGATCAAGTGATAGACTTAGTGCCTAAACCAGCTTGGCGAGGATTGTCAGACTCAGTTGGAACGACTCTTTGATCTCTTCGACGGCACCGGTCACGATGTCCGTTCCTTGGTTTCCTGCGACGGTGTCGCTGCCACCTTGACCATCGACGTTGTCGTTGCCATTTCCACCGAGCAGTGTGTCGCGACCTGCACCACCTTTGAGCGTGTCGTTTCCATCACTGCCGAGAATGACGTCGTCACCATCGTTACCCAAAACGAGGTCATTCCCGTCACCTCCGCTGATTAAATCATTGCCGCTGTCGCCGAAAATCGTGTCGTTGCCATCATCGCCGAGGATTGTGTCGTCACCGTTACCACCGTTGATGATGTCGTTGCCATGACCCCCGTCGAGATGGTCGTTGCCGTCTTGACCATCGAGTGTGTCATTGTCGGTGCCTCCATCGAGTGAGTCGTTACCCGCACCGCCAAGGAGGCTGTCGTTATCCGAACCGCCATCGAGACTGTCGTTGCCGTCCATGCCGTTGAGCGCATCGTCTCCGTTAAGCCCAATCAACGTATCGTTGCCCGAACCGCCGTTAATGACGTCGTTCAACAAGCCACCGGTCAGACTGTCATTGCCGTCGCCACCATCAATCGTTGCGATACCTGTCCCGCCGCCGATCACATCGTTACCGGCTCCACCTGACATTGAGTCATCACCGGCTCCTCCATTGATTGTGTCATTGCCGCCATTGCCAAGTATCGTGTCGTTGCCATCGCCGCCAAGTAGTGACTCACCACTGTCAGTACCGACCAGTGAGTCATTGCCCGCAGCACCGATCAATAGCAGTCGGATATCACTAATTCCAGTTCCTGCGTCAGCGATGATGCGATCATTTCCGTTACCGCCATCGAGCTGCAGTTCGAGTGGAGACACACCGGTCAGATCATGCAATTCGAGGCGATCATTGCCACCGAGCCCCAAGACCTGCACTCGTTCGACATCACTCTCAATCGTTTGCAACGTTGAACCGGACGTGACTGTCAGTTTCTTGGCCACACTTTGGCCGACTTCAATCAGATCTTGCTTCGTCGTGCCCCGCACTTCGACGGTATCCGAGCCTTCGTTACCGTTGAGCAGATCGATGCCGTCTTTCGTGGTGGCAATTAACAGATCGTTCCCGGCGTTACCAAACAGAGTGTCTTTACCACCGCTGCCACGCAACGTGTCGTTGCCAGAACCACCGCCGACTGAGTCATTGCCCGCGCCCCCGAAAATGTTGTCGCGACCATCGCCACCGTCGATCGTGTCGTTGCCCGCTCCACCATTGATGAGGTCATTCCCCTCGCGTCCGACCAATACGTCATCGCCGTCGCCACCGATCAACGTGTCACCGCCGAATAGATTTGCTCCGGGAGCACCTGCGAGATCAAACGCGAAGTTATCAATCGAGAAGCGATCGCCATCGACCACCAACGCACCAATCGTGAAGTCGAGAACCACGCGGCTGACTCCCGTCGTCCCCGTGTAAGCGAACGAGCCTTCCGCCGTCCCCTTAAGCGAACTTAGCACGACAGTCGAAGTCGAGATGACGTTGAGGCTCGCATCATACAACGTGACTTGTACGCCATTGACCACAAGGCTGTCAGCGTTCTTCCGAGCGACAGCGAAAGAAACATCCTTCGCGAGTGCCGCGAAATCGACGGTTAACACACCTGCTGTGCCACCTTCCAACACGGGACTGAGAAGGCCAACTGTTGTATTTACCGTGGGGCCATTGACCGAGCCGAAAGTGGCGTCCGTCGAATCGAATCCATCGACCTTGTAGTCGAACTGCGCGCCCTTCACGGTCACTCCATCTACCGGCCGTGACGACAGCTCATTGAAGTTGATCGTAGCGAGCGTCGGCGAAACCGGAGTCGCCGGAGTTGTGGTTGTCGGAGTCGTCGTCGGTGCCACAACGGCGACCGCCAACGGCTTAATGAATTGTCGTGTCGTGTTCGGCAACAGCCATCGTCCTGGCTGCACGGTCGAAGCGAGTGCCGCTCCGCTCGCACCAACAGTGCTTCCCAACGGGGGAGGCGCGTATTGATCGGCTTGATTGATATCGACCTGATATCCTAAGTCCGCCATCGACGCGATCGTCACTCGACTCAGTGGGTTGCCGGTCGTGTTCAACGAACT
The DNA here is from genome assembly GCA_026400935.1 of Planctomycetia bacterium. GTDB lineage: Bacteria > Planctomycetota > Planctomycetia > Planctomycetales > Planctomycetaceae > SXKJ01. The sequence continues at coordinate 19,529 of JAPLNX010000097.1, forward strand.
GCTCATTAACTCGTTGCCGAACTTTGATTCTCGCCAATGAGCGTTGGCCGAGCCGGGACCGCCCACATTCTCAACTGGCACGTTCGGTTCTGAAGTATGGAATAACTTGTCGTATTCGGTCGTGGCTTGTGAGCCAAGGAAACGCGGATTCGTGGTGTTCGGAGCGACGAGTAAACCGCGTTGAATCCAGATAGTACCGAAGCCTAATGCGTGCCCCAGTTCGTGTAGGATCGTGTCTTCCAGCAGACCATTGGCTTCCAGTTGTGCCAAGTCCGCCGAATCAATGTCGATCGTCGCGAGTGCTGGCAACATCAATGAGTCTTGTCGTTGTACGTTGATCACAGTCTGACCCAACGTGCCGCCCAAGCCGTCGATCGGATGCACATTCACCTTCACCACGAGATCGTCGATCGTTCCTTGCCCCAGCACCACGACGTCAGGCAGATCACCCTTGATGATCGACTCCCATTTCGCTTCCGCATTGTCGAATGACACTCGTTGGCTCGTCGTCACCGAGGCGGGCAAATTCACCACGATGTCGAACTGCCCCGGATCAGTGAGCGGCACGCCCACGTTGCCGACGTCGTCACCGCCAAATGCTGAGACCGCGAACGGCAACGTCAGCGTTTTCTGCAATTGACCACTGCGGCTGAAAATATCCAGCGCGGTCAATGTACCGAACGGTGAAGCGGCCACGACATGACTCCCGCCGAGGAAGATCAGATCACCGACCACTCCGACACCCGCGTAAGTTCCCGCCGACTCTGTCGTGGGCGTGAAGCTGTTCGTGATCAGTCCCGTCAGCGGATTGATTTCCACCACGGAACGCCCCCCAGCGACCGTCGCCACTAAGCGATCGGGGTCGAGAATCCCCGCTAATCCGCCGAGCAAATTCGTTCCCGGGTTCACTACGTTGACGTCAATCACATTGACGACGCCGTTGCTCGCCGGATCGAACACTAGAATGTCGTCATTGAACGAATCTTGGATATAAATCATACCAGCTAAGGCGGCGAGTCCGTCGTATCGCTGGTTGCTCGGTCGTGGAATCTCGGTCGCGTGCAGCACAATGCCAGTATCCGGATTCAACTCGAACAACAGGTTCGTCCCGAAACCATTTAAGAAGAACAGGCTCTTGCCGTCGTATGCCAACGCATCGCCGCTGGCATTGATCGGCTCCGGTGCCGCAAAGCGATTGATCACAGCTCCCGTTGAGGGATTGAGTTCAACGATCGCATCTCTGCCATCATCGGCAATCGCAAATAGTCGAGCAGTTAGCGGTGCCGCCTGCGGCGGATCGATAGGTGCGTCACCCGCATCCGCGAAATCATTTCCAGTACCACCATCCAGCAGATCGAAGCCCGCTCCGCCATACATGGTGTCGCTGCCAGACTGGCCCTTCAGTTGGTCATCCCCAGCGTTTCCTTCCATCAAATCCCGGCCCGCGCCGCCCAGCAAGGTGTCGTCACCGTCGTTCCCTTGTATCGTATCGTTACCCGCTGCTCCGATCAGAGAGTCATCGCCGACACTGCCGACGATTGAGTCACCGTCCGCTCCGCCGTCGAGCGTGTCGTTGTCGGTTCCTCCTTCGAGCGTATCGAAGCCATCGTTCCCGAGGATCGAGTCGTTCCCTGCTCCGCCTGTCAATGAATCGTTTCCAGCACCACCGAAAATCACGTCGTTTCCAGCACCGCCGTCAATCGTGTCGAGCCCCATCATGCCGTTCAAAGTGTCGTTGCCGAGCCCGCCGATTAGCAAATCTTCACCGTCACCACCAATCACGCTGTCGTTCCCGGCTCCGGCATCAACCGTGTCGTTGCCATCATGAGCGTCGATCGTGTCGTTTCCAGTGCCGCCGTTGATGCTGTCGTTTCCATCTTCGCCGAGCAGACTGTCGTTGCCACCGGCTCCGATGATCGTGTCGTTGCCGTCGCCACCCAGAACAGTCGAGTCGCCATTCTGGCACGTGATGAGATCATCACCGTGATTGCCGTAAAGCGTCTCATCAATGTCGATACTGCCGAGGATTGTGTCCGCACCATGACCAGCATCAACCTTGATCCCGGCCAGATTCGGGTAAGTCAAACTTCCGACCGAACTGAGGTCGATCGAGTTTTGCAGGTTGCCTCCCTGCACGACGATCGACGTGACTGCTGTCGTCGGTACGCTTTCGACAGTGGAGGCGACGATTCCGTTGATCAGAACCCGCACCGTTTGAGTGCCGTTAGTCGTGACTGAACTGACTTGGATGTTCTCATTGGAATCCGAGATCACATTCAGTTCGTTGTTGATGAGCAGCGCCGTCGCGGACAGCAGCGACCGACTTTCCAAGCCCTCCAACTGACCAGCGACTGGCCCTTGTACCATGCGACGTCGCATTGGCTGACCCTCACGTGTGGTGATTCGAGACTTAACCGCATCCAACCAAGACAAAAATCGCATAGCCCCGCCCTTGGGAAATGTGTGAGTCCCAGCTACGTGTCCGTGTTGCCGACTTCATCGCTCGACGTTGACCGTCGATCCGACTGAACGCCGAACAACACGACCGCCCTTTGATCGTCATTCTTGATCAGCCTTTCCGGACCGTTTGATTCACTACAAACGGAAAAGTCGAACTATTCGATACGATCAGGGGGCATCTAAGCGGTAATTCTTCGCTAGTTTGCCAGGTCGGCGTTTTCGCAAAGCGTGGTAGCCACCCAAACTACCTCCCCTGCCAGGCTCAGAATCCTCTTGGTCGAAATTCTCTACCCCTGCTAGATTCCGCCGCCTTTTCAAGTTTCTGCCGACAAGGATTGTCCGAATGACTCGCTGGTTCTCACTGACCAAGGTGCTCACTGTCGCCATTTTGGGCTTCGCTGGCTTCGTTGTATTTCGCAGCGGTTGGATTCCAGTCGAATTTGGAGGAACCGAAACCGGCTCGGTCATTGATGCCGACTCAAAAGTCCGTCATGCCAATTATGACGCGGACGGGCTCGCCCCGGATTTTGAACCAGGGGACTCCGTGCAGCCCATCGATGTCTGTGGAGTTCCCAACGGAGTGTTGTCCGAACAATCCGAACCTGAACTCGAAGAGGCCGTCATCGAAAGGCCAGAACTCAGAGCAACATCGTCGCTCCGCGCACCGAAGTTGCTTGAGCTTCCCGAAGCGGACGAACCTCAACCCCGCCTAATCAGTCCATCTGGCATTGCTCAACCCAGCACTCGTCGCTCGCGTTCGACTTTACAGTTGGTCTCCGAAGAACTGCCCGCCGCTACCGAACCAGCTACGAAGAGCGAACGTGTCGAAAAGAAGGAAACGTCATCTGCAGTTGAAGAACAGTTCGACGCGCCGCCCGAACCAACGACCGTTGAATCACCCAGTGAACCAGCCGTTCGCATCGCGAAGAAGCCAGAAGATAAAGAACCGGCGATCGACCTGAGCCTTATCGACCGACAATTCCAAGAAGGAAAACTCGTCGAAGCTCACAAAGCTCTATCGAAGATCTACTGGCAACAGCCTGACCAACGAACTCGTATCCAAGAACGGATCGATGCTTCCGCGAAGGCGATTTACTTCTCGCCGCAACGACATATTCAAGAGCCATATGTCGTGCAGTCAGGTGATCAACTTCGCAAGATCGCGTCGAAGTACCACGTCCCTTGGCAGTACATTGCGAAGCTCAATCGCACCGATCCGAAACGCATTCGAGAAGGCCAAAAGCTCAAGGTCATCGATGGCCCGTTCGGTGGTGTCGTAACGCTTAGCGATTTTGAACTCGTCATTCATCATCAAGGACAATACGTCCGCAGCTATCGAGTCTGCATCGGCAAGGACGGCTCAAGCCCAGTCGGCAAGTTCAAAATACTCAACAAAGTCGCTAACCCGCAGTACACCGACCCCGACGGAAAAGTCTTCTCCGGTAACGATCCCAAGAACCCGCTTGGTAAGTTCTGGCTCGACCTGGGTGAAAGCTACGGCATTCACGGCACCATCGAACCCAACTCCATCGGCAAAGCCGAATCCCGCGGCTGCATCCGACTCATCAACGAGGATGTCGCCGAAATCTACGACATCCTCGATGTGAGTTCTGAGGTCATCATCCGCGAGTAAAGATTCGTTGTGAACCCATTCAGTCTCGAACGTGACGGGGATTGCTGACCGACAAAACCCTGATTGTGCTGATCCGTTCCAGGCAGTGGAAGCGATAGGGACGCCTGAGGCTCTCCCCGTCTCAACTCTATTGCTCAATGTTCCCAAAGCGTTCTGCAAGATTCACGACCTCGACTTGCAAGCGGCTGGCATTCCGAAATGTGACGACCAAAGTCCTACGATCGCCGTTCGCGCTTTGGGGTACACTGTCGGAACGAATCTCTCGAAGGCCGTAATCGCACCGAAAATTGCTCAAACGGTGATGTGGAATTCAAGCATCGATCTGACACATTGCTGGCCATTTCGTCGAACGACGAGTTCGCTGAGACGATCGACGTAACCTCTATTGCTGGCAACGAAAAACGCTCGTTGCCACATGCTGACAACGAGCGTCATGAAGGGTGGCTAATCGGACTTGAACCGACGACCCCCAGATCCACAATCTGCGGAGTCAGGATTGCAAACGCTGATTGTGAAGAGAGTTGCGATAACGACAAAATCGCGTTGCACCACCGGTTGCACCAGAACCGCAGCCGGAAGCAAAAGAAGTCGGATGACGACCGAGCCGAGCCGAAGAACTCGAACTCGCTGCCGATCAAGGCGGATTCGTTTTCTGCCGCACTGGCGATGATTGCTTCATTGCCGTTGTCGGATGCTGAGAAGGCGGACGCGGTGCGGCGGTTGATGGCTGAGCAAGAGACCGTCGAGAGATGAGCGTTTGAGTGGCTCGAATGCGAGAACGATCTTGGCAGACATCTCATTGCACGACATCGAAGTGGGCGACGTGGTGACACGGTTGGGAGCCGTCGAGTCGATTCCGAAATCACGATAGAAGGAAACAAACGCGGAATGTCGAACGTTGTTGGATGCTGAAAAGGCTGCGCAGTTTGGCGGTTAGTCAAATTCTCGCTTCCAAACGGGTGTAGATAGCCCCAGAATCCGCCGTGTTGACGGTTTTCTTTAATCAAAATAGAGTCCGACCACGTTACGAGTGCCTGGACTTCAAGCCTATCGGATCTGATTCGATGACAGTGTTGCGGTCATCAGACCACCTCTTCCTTTCACCTCCAGTCTTTGAGACTGCGTTGGCGATTCAATTTGACGAACTCGACACATTTCGAGCGATTCATTTCGGCCTTTTTTACGAAAAAGTTGTTGAACGTTTCCCTGTGGTCGAGGACCTTTCCCGAACTGAGCTGATTGTCGAGCGGTTTCCATTGCAGTTTCCATTGCAGTTTCAGCAGATGAGATTTGGCATCAAAGCATCGAATGGACCAGAGCGAGTTTTCTTCCGGGACAAGGAAGGCGGGGCATTGCTGATTCAACTTCAGCCGGATCGCTTCGGGTTGAATTGGAGCCGCGCTTCAGTAGACGACACATACCCGAATTTCATTCAAAATGGTCCGCTGTTTCTTGCAGAGTTTAGGAAGTTTGAACAATTCTGCCGGGACCAAAAACTCGGCGTTCTCCGTCCAAATCTTTGCGAAGTGGTCTATGTGAATCACATTTTTCCGAAACCCGATGAGAGTGTTGTCGAGTGCATGGAAAACGTGCTTGCAGATGTGAAGTTGACACATTGCAACGACGATCTGCCAAGTGCTGAGCTTGCGTCGTTCAATCGGGTTTACCCGATTGGCAACCAGAAAGGGCGATGGTACGCCGAAGCGGGAATTGGGCGTCACGCAGATCACGGTGAGTTTGTCGCTCTGAAGATCACCGCACGAATTTTGCATAAAGACGGCGAAGATGTCGCCGCAAACATACAACATGCGCACGACATTGTCATGAATGGATTTGTCGCTGTGACAACGAAGGATGCCAGAGTTACTCGTTGGGGACACAAAACATGACGATGATGAACCTAATGTCGGCTGCCTCGCAATCGGAAGTTGCCTTTCCGCAGGACGCGACTTTGAACCCAACCGCTCTCAATAGTAGCGAGGCGTTTTCACCACTCATGGCGTTTCGGTCGAATCCCGAACCGTGGGTCCGTGATGTTCATTGCTCATTAGAGTCGCTCCGTGAACTCGGCCAAAACTGGGACAGTTATGGCGCGTTGCCAGCCGTCCCTGATTCAATTAAGTCGGCGAAAGCATTCATCAAATTGATCGGCTGTATTGTCGGCGTCGAGCGTCCAGACGTGAGCCTCTCACCTGCTGGAAATGCGGTCTTTTCTTGGGAGACGTCCAACGGCAAGCGCAATTTGGATGTCGAAATTCTTAAGTCGGGACAAATGCGATTTGCATTCATCGACGATGATGACGAGTCCGCCGACATTGAACGGGAGACATTCGATCTTGCTGAAATCGCCAGCATTTTGACTCAGTGGTAGGCCGAGGCAATGAATGCTGTGGAACTAATCGCCGATGATGAAATTATTCTGAGGCGAATTCCACCATCAACACCCCAAATGAATTCGACCAAAGAACGCCCTCAACCTGAATGGGGGCATCGTGCTGTAAGTTGCCGTTTGAGTACGGCTCCAGGTGAGGAAGGGCTTTCTTGTACGCGACTGCGTCAGACTTCCCCAAAATCGTTGCTCGCAGACCTCCTGACTGATGACATTGTCCCGACTGACTGGCTTGTCTGTCGAATCATCGTTCGCGATGTGCGCTCGTTAGGGCTTGAGGTCATTCATAAGCCAACTGATCGTGACCCTGGTCACTGTGAAATCGTTGGGAAAGACAAAGCCAAAATGCTCGCATTCCCGAACAAGAAGAGCCAACAGTTGGCGAAGAAAACCCGAATTCTGACCACCGAAGAGGTTGCCGAACTGAAGGCTGGCGACACGTTTGTCGACTAGCCACCGTAAGGCACAGACGCGGCACACGACACTTCAAGATTCCGACCGCTTCAAACTGCTCGCTGCCGATCAAGGCAGATTCGTTCTCTGCCTCACTGGCGATGATTGCTTCGCTGCCGTTGACGGATGCTGAGAAGGCAGACGCGGTGCGGCGGTTGATGGCGGAGCAAGCGGCCAAGCAATTGCCGAAGCTCACGGGGGACGTGCTCACCACTTCCGGCGAACAATGTGATCGCTCTGAGAACGGGGGGCGGGCATGACACTCGGAGCAAGTGCTCGGAAGGCGAGTTGCCGCTGTCCTGATTCGCCGGACAGGCTCACGGCGATGCCAGGGCGCTCGCCAAGCCGTCCGAGTCAGCGTACAGCCATGATGTTGCCTACGTGCTGTGGAAGCGGTCAGCGGGCGAGATGGGGACGCTGGTGTCAGTGGGTAACGGCCAAGCGTGAAGGCGAGGGCGGTCATACTCCGGCGAGGATTTTTTTGAAACCGACCGGGGCCGCGTGTGGTGGCTTGGGACTCAACTAGCTCGACTGTCGGGCAAACCATTTTCAGGAGGTAAGAGCATGAAAGAGAACGAGCGGAAGGATTACGAACGGTTGCGAGCGGAGGGGCGATGGTTGGAAGCCAATGAGTTCCGCGAAGTAAAGCGGAAGCGACTTCGTGCTGATGGTCGCAATCGACAACAGGCTTGCGATGAAAGTTGGTCGGCGATGTTGGCGAAGTACCCACCCATCGAACCTGCGACCGAATTCGTTCCCGCGTCAACCGAAGGTTCTTTAACCCCGCCACGGATCGCTGAGATTGAACGGGCACCGGATTTTGAATTCTTGCTGCGATGGGCCGTGGCCAACATGGGATTGGAGCTTGAGAAGCTCGATGCGTCGCAAGTGCCGAATCCGGCCTGCACCGAGATGCTCCGTTTCGCGAAGCAAGACCCGGCGAAGTTTTTCGGCTGGTTGGGCAAGTATGACGAGAAGGCTCAAGAGCAGTCCAAAGCGGCCCAAGCGTTTCAGGACGACAAGCGAAAGCATTTCAAGCTGTTTGATCTTCTGCTGGAAGAATACGAGGCTCGCCTCGAACGAGAGGACAAGCTCGCACCTTCATCGGTTTGATCAACCCCGTCGCGTGTTGCTGCTCAATCCAAACCCAAACCATCATTCCACGGTCCAACAAACGGAGGCACCATGATGACCCCCAAGGAAGAACGCAAAGCGATGGACGAACGTCACATTGAAGAATATAGCAAGCTGCTGAACGCGCAGCTCAAAGCGATGCACGAAGAGGGACTTTACGCGATGACTCATCGCTGGGACTGCTTTCATCAGGCCATCGAATTGGGCCAACGGCACGGTCGAGAACTCGCCGCATTGCGGGTCAGTCGCGTCAGCGAAAACGGACAGAGCCGAAGACATTTCTGCGAAATGCTAAACATCAAGAAGCGGAGGGGACCGACTGGGGAGATTGAATCAGTTTGCCTGCCACTGCGGCGAGTTTCTGTGCGAGAGCCTTCTTGTCCTCTTTGCTGGGCGGCCAGCCTTCGATGTCTGCGTGATTGGGATTCTTCGGCAGGATCGGCTTCGCAACGACGCGCAGGGAATCAATCGTGCAAGCCATCACCGTGATGTCGGCGCGACCGTAGAGAGTGCGTCCCTCCGGGAACGATGCCGCGACATCAATTCCGATCTGCCAAATCTCCGCTTCCTGGGCATCGCGATGACGCATCACTGAGCATTCCGGATGTGGGTGCGGAAGGAACAACTCTTGCTTGACTGTGCTGTCAGCGCGGAATTGCTTGCTCTGCGTCGCGAACCGGGACACGAGTTCGTTAGGCGCGACAGGAGGGACGTTAGCTGCGTCGATCATTACCGCTCACCCGACGAATCAGGGACAACAGACTTTGGGAGATGTCGCCGAAGAATGGACAAGAACCGCGCGGGTCTTCGGTTCCCAGCAGCGCTGCATAATGCAATGTTCCTTCCGGGCTAACGCTCACTGACAGCGTCCATCGAGGATGGCGGTGCCATTCCAAAGCCAAATGGCCATCGGGTTCAGCATCAACAGACGAGGGCAGCGGGCACCCCAAAGGCAATGCCTCAATGAGCAAGTAAGCGTTCCGATAAGTCTCTTGGTCTACTGGGAACGCATCATAGCCGTCCCAGTTCGATTCTTTGCATTCCTGCCAAACGTCCCAAAGCTCTTCGTAGGCCGGTTCCTTTGAGAAAGTCACCGACTTGTTGAGGTGAGCACTTTGTCGGCGGCTGGTTTTCTCAAGAAGCACGGCCGCTTCACTGAATCCTTCGACGAGTACCATCGCTATTCCCTCCCAAAATGCTTCAGTGCGGAATCCTTCGCGCACGAGAAGAATAACTTGTTCTTGAGAATTCGCATCTCTGCCAAGCATTTCTTGATCGCTTCTCGCTCAACCGACTCGACTTGAGAGGTTGACACGTCGATGTCCACGATCAAAACCCTCTCGTTTTCTAATGTCCGTTGGACTGCACGAATCCAATTGATTTGGTACGGATACCCGGACACTTGCAGAGTATCCTGATGAAAGAATGAATCGCGGGATAGCTCCATTCCTTGCGGTAATGAAGGGATGCCTTTCAGAAAGTAGGAACCCGTGGAATTCGCCAACTCAACTTGGTTGATGAAGCGGACGCCAAGGCGTTCGATGACCGGTGGTTCTGCCAAGTCGACGAACACTTCCCAAAAACGCAACGCTTCCGCCTCAAGAGTCTCCCAACAGTCGTAGTGTTTGACGCGACTGAAAACGACCCCATTCGGCTTTAACTGGACGACGTTGTGCTCCGCATCGTCTTTGCCATTCAGGCGGAAGCCGTCCCATTTGGCACTGGCGCTCATCTCAACCCCGTCAGGCGATCCCTTGAATTCGGCGAGAGAAACCTGCTGTTGGCGGCAATCGTAATTCGGAAACCGCTTCGTCAGTTCGTCGTTCACCTGAGATTTATCAAGCATCTTGCCGACCGCGGTCTGCCAATGAATGACCGCCTCGACGATTGGCGGGCGAGAGAGATGTGGGAAGGTTTCTTCGAGATCAATCGTAAACTCGTTCCATTGGCTCATCGTGTTCCTCGTGTGTTGGTGCTAAAAGTCTACATCGAAGCCACCACGCCTGCACGGCAACGGCATCCTTGCACGAACTCGGCTTGAACAAGTCATCCAGACGCAGGTAATGCGCCGAACGGACATCATGCGCGGACGGGTGACGTGGCCTTCGTGGCAAGCAGTGGAGCGAGAAACGGCCAATACTCGGATGTTCAAAGAAGCTCGGCGAGCAGTGCGTCGAAATCGAATGCAAACGAAGTGTCGATGACTTTGGTTGAGTCGCTGATTGTGTCTTTGCTGGTGCCGGTGCTGACTCCGTTGATGATGTCGGTGCCGAGTCCGCCGTCGAGCGTGTCGTTGCCTGCATCGCCGAGCAGCGTGTCGATTCCGGCATCGCCTTTCAGGGAATCGTTGCCCGCTGAGCCAGTCAGGATGTCGTTGCCGTTGCCACCACTGAGTGTGTCATTGCCGTTGCCGCCTCGAATGGCGTCATCGCCATCGGAGCCTTTCAGGACATCGTTGTCGTCACCACCGTCGAGCACGTCGTTACCGGTCCCGCCGTCGATGGTGTCGTTGCCAGCGCCACCAAGCAGGACATCGTCGTCGTCACCGCCGTTGATGGAATCGGCTCCCGCTTCGCCGGTGATCGTGTCGTTGCCTGCGTCTCCGAAGAGCGTGTCGTTGGCATCGCCGCCGCTGACTGAGTCGTCATCGTCGCCGCCGTTGATTGCATCGGTTCCCGTGCCGTCCGACGCGGTGTCGTCTCCAGTGCCGCATGTGAGTGTGTCGTTGCCATCGCCACCAATCAGCGAGTCGTAGCCGTCGCTTCCAGACAAGCTATCCTGCCCCGCTCCGCCATCGGCTGTGTCGTCTCCACTGCCACCGAGAAACGTGTCGTTGCCATCACCGCCGTTGAACCGCACGTCGAGACTGGCACTGCGAGCATCAAGCTGATCATTGCCGCCGTTGCCGTTGAACGTGAGGCTGCCCGTGAAACGCGACCAGGACCGATCCAACGTCAGCCGATCCGCCGCGTTGGAGTCGTTGAATTGCACATCCGCCCCGCTCGGCAACGTCACTGGGGGGGGTAAGCTGCTTTCCCAAGCTGGAGCGAAGATGGAGTTGACCATTCAAGAACAGCGTCTTGAAGTTGCCACCGCTCACGGGCAATCACATCGTTTCCGCTGCCGCCGCCGTCGTTGATGGCATTGGAGAATCCGACAAGACTGAGCGTCCAGCCAACTGGCGGACTCGTTGGCTTGCTGATTGAATGTCGGCAACGGTGGCCCGCCGTGGCACAATTGTTTCTGTCTCTTAGGGGCGTTCCTAATGGGAGCCCATTACTGAACGTCTGTAATTAAAATATTCATTTGGAATGTCACTGATGCCAAAGAGACGATTGATACACGCAGCATTCTTGTGTTTGATCGCGGCTAATTCTGTACCAGCGTTCCAGTTGGCCGGAACCATGATTTATGGATGGATGGCGTCGTATTTGGAGTTCTTTGCGTTAAGGATGAACGAAGCCCTTTATCGGCCAGCCGCCGTTCTCGGTATCATCGCCAACTTTGGATTCCTAGCGACGTTCATCGCAGCGTGGCGAGGCAAACTGGCGAAGCGAACTGCCGTTACTTCTGCGGCAGCAGCCATTGGCTCAGTCAGTTGTTTGGCGATCGGAACTGAGTCATTTGTCCCGTATCCGGGATGCTTGTTGTGGCTCGCGACAGGTGGGCTGCTCGTCTTGGAATCATTGGAAGTTGTCCGTCCAAGATGGTTTTCACACCGTCCAGAAGAACCGATCAACTCGCCTAGCTGGCGGACCACTGACGCCCCCGCACCAACCGAAATGATGGGAAAGCTTCTGAATGACCACGGTAAAGTGAATACCGGGGCTAATGTCGCCGAGATGGTGAGGAGCTTTCTACACCCGGAACTCAAAGGCCGACACGGTGACTGGAGTGCATTGCCAACCCCGACGACAGCGACTGAGACGATAGCGACCGCGGAGAGCGTATGGCAAAGGGCGACGACAGAGGAGGAGCTAGCCAAGCTGGGGCCGGACTTTGACTGGATCACGGCGGCGAAAGAAAAAGAGCGACTTGAGCGTGAAGCTGAAACTCGTTTTATTGCTGAAGCTCCCGCCCGTGCTGAAGCTGAAGCCCGTGCCCGTGCTGAAGCTGAAGCTCGCTTTGTTGCCGAAGCTCCTGCCCGTGCTGAAGCTGAAGCTCGATTTATCGCTGAAGCTCCTGCTCGTGCTGCTGAAGCAAGAGTTCGTGCTGCCGAATCAAGAACTCGTGCTGAAGCTGAAGCCCGTGATCGTGTTGAAGCTGAAGCCCGCGCTCGTGCTGAAGCTGAAGCTCGTGCTATTGCTGCTGAAGTTAAAGCCCGTGCTCGTTCTGAACGTTCGCTGCACCTTTCGCGACGGTTCGGAGACGTGGTGCTCAAGACGTTCCAAGTTTACCTTTGGCTTGATCTGCTATTCGGGGTATATCAACTCGCTTACTGGGTTGAAGCCTCGCTGAAACCCGTAAATACCGGAACGTATTCGTCGATTTGTTTGGCGGAGTGTTTGAGATGCTTGGTGAACTCAACGATGACGACGGCGATTCTCGTTTCTGTTTGGATTCGTCATCCCAGGGCATTGGACACGGCAATCCTCCTTGTGTTGTTTCGCGTAGTAATCGCGTTTTCTTTCGCCGCTTATTACGAATCCTTGAGGATGTTCCCGGTGCCATATGTGGAGTCGTGGCCAGTCTCTGTCATAACGGCTGCGATTGGGATTCCTTGCCTGGGTTGGCTTCGCGAGTACTGGAAGTCTTTGTTGGCGTCGAGAATCTCGAAAACGTTGTCGGCTAATGACGTGCTCCCCGATCAGTTGCCAACATCGGCGATGCTCCGCCTTTCTTGGCAAATCGTCACCCTGCTTTGTGTCGCCATGATTTGCGTGACAGCGTTCGCTATCGCTTGGGTTTGCCTGCGTCCATCTCACGGATGACTCTGGTATGTAGTTGCCCTCCGCCAAGCACACTCGGCCCCTCAGACAATTCTCGCACAGTTTTTGGTTCAAGGTCGTCAGCGGCGAACAAGCAACGATCTACCAGCGACTCCGCAGCGGCCGATCCGCCAGAGGCGGAACACGACGCGCGGACCAGCGGCTCGGACACATCCGCCGCGTGACACACTCTTGAATCAACGAAAATAACTTGGAGCGCCGTATGATTCCCCCGCTTCGTTGAGCACTCACAACGGATGCCTGCCATCGTCAGGAAATGAAACATTTAGTCAGTCATAATAAGATTACTTGCGCACACTCACAAGCAAAGAGGGCCGAAGCAAGCGGCGATTGTCCGACCGGCAAGTCCCGCAGCCGTCCGACTGACCGGACTACGAGATGGGGACATCCGAATGTTTTCTGTGTGCAAGCTCGTTAAGGCGGCCCAGAACTCGGCTTGAGTGACTTGGACATTAACCCGGTGAAGCGCGGAGTGATGGCGGCGATTCGAGAATGCCAATTCATGCCGAGCGTTCACGAACTGCGAAAGCTGGCGGGAGCGGCAGACTCTCGCATTGATGCGAAGGATCGACCGTTGCTCGCATGGCAGGCCACGCGCGGAGCCTTCTCGAAAGTTGGAGCATATGACTCGCCGGAATTCGATGATGCCGTCATCAACGCGACGATCCGCGAACTCGGCGGCTGGTTGCTGCTGTGCGACACACCGAGCGACGAAATGCACTGGCTCGAAAAACGCTTCTGTGCGATCTACTCGGCGTTGTGCTCGGTCAAATTGCCTACTGACCAAACGAAACGCTTGGCCGGGATCACTGAAGTCGGGAACGGACGAGAGGGCTACGGATCGGCACCGATCTCAGATTCATTGCCTCACGTCACCAAACGTTGTCAGCGAACCAATCACGCGCCGACTGGAACAACCAGAGGTTCTCAAACAGACCGGGCCGCACATCGCATCAGCGAAGCTGGTCGAACGTCTCACCGTTGACGACCGAGAACCCGACCCACCTGCCGTTCCATCAAAAACCAAAGAGCAACAGTTGGCCGACTTGAAGCGGCTGCCTAACGGACGAACCACGAATGCCGATCAAGCGAATTGAGCGGCCAAGCTAATCAACCTCACGGGAAGAATTCCGTGATGAATTTCGCTTCGCGTGCGTAGTTGGAGTGGGCGTTGTTGCTCAATGCAACTTCGGATTCAGTCAGTAAGATTCCGTCGAAGGATTGATTGATGGGAAGCATCTTCAAGAAACAGACAACGCGACCGCTTCCGGCGGACGCGGAACTCTTCACCAAATCCGGACAACGCTTTGCTCGTTGGAAGTCCGGCAAGCGGACGCGCACGGCGAAGCTGACGACCGGGCGGGACGGCTCGGAACGCATCGTCACGGAGTCGCCAACGTTTCTGGCGAAGTATCGGGACGGGAGCGGGATCATTCGTGAAGTCTCGACCGGTTGCAAAGACGAGACAGCGGCGCGGTCGGTGCTCGGTGAGTTTGAGAAGCGGGCTGAGAAGGTTCGGTCGGGCATTCTTTCAGCAACCGAAGAAACGATGGCCGGGCATCAACACTCGCTGTTGACCGATCACTTGGCCGGTTATGTCGCCAGCCTGAAAGCGGCGGGGCGGGCGAAGGATCATGTCAAAAAGACCGGGCGAATGGTGACGCGGTTGATCGACGACTTGAGCTTCCGCCGGTTGACGGAAATCCGTCCGGAAGCGGTCGAACGATGGCTCGCTCAGCAGACGACTGAGGGCATGGCGGCGCGGACTCGCAATTCGTACTTGGTAGCACTGCGGAGCTTCCTCAACTGGTGCGTTAAACGCGACCGGCTACCGCTCAATCCGCTGACGAAACTCGACCGAGCTGACGAAAAGGCCGATCGACGACGACAACGAAGGGCATTCACTTCGGCGGAACTCGCCAAGCTGCTGACCGTGGCTCGCCTGCGACCGCTGGCGGAGTACGGTCGCGAAACGACCAAGACATCGAACCAAGATACTACAACGGGCCAGAAGCGAAGCCGTGCGACTTGGAAGCTCAAGCCGTTGACGTTCGAGGAACTCCCCGCCGCAGTCGAGCTTGCACGGGAACGGCTGAAAGACAACCCGACATTCCTCGCACAGCAAGAGCGGCTCGGTATTGAACGCGCATTGGCCTACACCGTCGCCGTGACAACGGGAATGCGACTCGGCGAACTCACCAGCCTGACAATCGGACAAGTGGAACTCGACGGACCTTGCCCGCACATCAGATTGAAAGCGGCTGACGAAAAGAACCGCCAAGGAAACACGATCCCGCTTCGCCGCGATGTCGCCGACGAACTTCGGCAATGGGTGGCGAGGTTGGGTAGCGACTCTCGCTGCCAAAGCAACGTGCTGGCGTTTGAGGGCCGGAGAGAGTCAACCAACATCCCACCGACAACAAAGCTCTTCAACCTTTCAGCGGAACTGTCAAAGGTCTTGAATCGAGACCGTGCCGTCGCTGGCATTGCGAAAAAAGATGACCGAGGCCGTGTCGTGGACTTTCACGCCCTGCGACATACCTTCGGAACGAATCTGTCAAAGGCTGGAGTCTCGCCAAGAGTGGCTCAAGCCGCGATGCGGCATTCGAGTATCGACCTGACCATGAATGTCTACACCGATCCGCGCCTCTTGGACGTGCAAGGGGCAATTGAATCACTGCCAACGATGACCGCCACATCGGAACCAACGCCAAATCAACAACGTATGGCGGCGGGTGCCGAGAATCTCGTTGCACCAACGGTTGCACCAACTTCTGACTTTCCGAGGAATTCGCAGTCAACCGCTGTCACGTTACTGTCCATTTCTTCGGAAGCGGACTTTGAGAATTCGATCGACGTAACCTCTATTGCTGGCAACGAAAAACGCTCGTTGTCACATGCTGACAACGAGCGTCATGAAGGGTGGCTAATCGGACTTGAACCGACGACCCCCAGATCCACAATCTGGTGCTCTAACCAACTGAGCTATAGCCACCGTAGGCCGACCAAATGAGATATCTTTCCGCTTGATCGGCGAACGTGGGAAAGTATCGGCAGCACTTCGAGGTCGCAAGGGACGCTCAACGACTCGTCGTGAAATGGAGACAACAGGGTCACAGCTCGCCGATTCCTGATTCAATTTGGCCGGGAGTGAGCAGGATCACCTCAGTTTCCGGGAGTGATAAAGGGAACGAACTAGCTCCGGCTTGTTGGATGAGGATGACTTTAACGATGCAACCGTGGTCGAGAGCGGCTTGCACGAGGTGTCGACGCGACTCGTCCCACGTCAGAAAAATGCAGACGATCGAAGAAATATGTGGCAACTCGGTGGAGAGTGCCGCACCGATCCGATCAAACGGATTTTCGTGGCAGGCAGGAACATTGGCGAGGATTTCGAGCACGGCTGCGATCGGTGTTGTGTTGCGACCGGTACGGAAGACATGGAGTTCAGGTCCGGCGGCAAACACATCCAGCAAATGTTCGCCGCGTGAGAAGACATCGGCGACTGAAGCGGTCAGGCTGACCGCCGCTTCGAGTGCTCGGTCATCGCGTCGCCAAGGGAGTCGGCCGCGTGGGACGAACGTGTCTACGACGAGTCCCAAGCGATGAAAGTATTCTTCCTGAAACTCACGCACGACCGGACGAGCTAAGCGAGCCCACGAACGGAAATCGATGTGCTGAGGAGAATCGCCGGGCATGTAGTCGCGGTTGCCGATGTATTCGGGCGATTCGCCGATTTGTGAGGTGAATGAAATCCCGCCGGGTTGATAACGGTTGCCGATTTTCAAGTTGATGCGAGTCAGCGATTCAAACTTGGGAAGAACCAGTACGGCCTGCGACTCTTTGCGTCCCAATTGATTCCGAAACAGGTTGAAAGGAAACGTCGAGAATGCTCGTAGCGGCGGTAACTGATACAGGCCGCGACGGTCGGGTGTTACTCGGATTGGCAAAGTGACCGATTGACCGGGAGGCAAAGTGGGGACCATTCGTTCGTCGCGATAAACCTTCCAAGAGGCGGGCATCTTGAAGCATTCAATAGCAACATCCAACAACGGCCAGCGGCTTTCATTCTTCACCGTGAAGTCAATCCGCAACGGCTGTCCGGCGGTCACTCGATCTGGCCACTCTCCCGAAATCGACACGCTCAACCAGCGCAATATCGAAGCGACGGCCGACGTGACCAAGACCAACGCCAACAATGTCACCGGGAGTTGATAAATCGGCATGTCATCGGTGATTGATCCCGCTGCTGCCGAGACCGCCAGTGCGACCATTACCACTTTGCCAGCTGGTGTGAACGGATACATCCAAATGTAGAACAGCATTCCCTGAAACGGGCGTTCGCGAAACATCGCCCGATCCGCGAGGATCGGTCGCATCAATGCAGCCCACCAACGCGAACGAGCGGATTGCTGTGGCCGAACTGGCTTCGCGGAATCAGCCGACATGAGTTTTCTCGCCAGGAACCAAGTCCAGAACAAACTCGTAGGACGGGCATTCTTGCCCTTCGTGTGAAACTTCGACGGGCAAGAGTCCCCGTCTTACATGTGGGCTGATTCTTACGTTCCGCCAACAACCTCAAATTGCACGGTCGAACCTTCTGGCTTTTGAAGTTCGACTTTCAGCTCCGGGGTCTCACGTTCGGTGACCTCAACTCGCAGCGTGATTGTATGCCGACCGGATTCAAGCGGTACTTCGATGTCGGTCTTCGACTCGAACGACTCCGCGTCAATCCAAGTTTGAAATGTTTCGGTCGTTGCAATCTTAAATACCAACTTGCCCGCTTCATTGACTTGAACTTCTCCTTGCAGAATTAAAACGGTTGGATTCTTGCCGGGGCGTAGTTCCTCCAATGGAAAAACGCCGGCGACTTTGCCATAGGCCGACGTCCACTCATCGGGCTGACTGCCGAGTACGAACTGGCGGATATGTTCGAGGTGCGGGACTTGGACGGTGAGTTCTTTGACTGGATTCTTGAGGACTCGCCAACGTTGAATGCTGGGGATCTTGCGGATTCCGTATTGGCCCGGCTTACCAAGTTCCGAGATGAACTTAGCAAGATCAAGCACTTCACTGCGCGTCATGAATTTCGTCAGCCCCTGTGGCATGAGCGACTTGCCTTCGACTTCTTCTTCAATGTCGGCAGTCGGGATGACGATGGTCTTCCCCTGCACGTCGCGCATGCGAATTCGCGTGTCGTCACGATCGATGACGACGCCTGTTTGGACCGAGCCACTTTCGAGCACGAAGACTCGCGTGACGTATTGCTCTTTCACTGCGAGGTTCGGATTCAGGATCGAATTCACGACATAATCGACCGGCGACGAACCACCGACGGCACTCAGATCAGGACCGACTTGTCCGCCAGCTCGGCTGACGCTGTGGCAGCGCATGCAACTGACGTCTGACCGGCGAAAGATTTTCTCGCCGCGAGCTGCGTCACCTTTCGCGATGACCTCGTTCACAAGCTCTGCCACTTCCTGCTGCGTCGGCGGAGGGACGTCGGCCGCGATCCCCGCCGCCTCGCTGAGCGCCGCCGACAGCGCGGGATCGCTGCGACCG
>JAPLNX010000038.1 GCA_026400935.1 Planctomycetia bacterium
CTCTCTCCGTCGAACACTTCCTGAAGAAATCTCGCTTGCCGAACTTCACCCCATTGACGCCCGATTCCTTGACTCACCTTGTGACCCGATGGGCTGTGCTCTCGGTGCGCCCTGCCCACGCCTTCGGCGAATACTTACGGCCCCACGGCCCAAGTGAACGGTGACAACAGGAAGTACGCCACCACATTGAGCATGATCAGCGCAACGTTTGCGAACGGCAGTTGCGCAACCCCCGTTTGGCGTCCGGACGTGACTCGCATGGGGATAGGCAGAAACATGGCGACCTCGGACACTGGCATTCGGACGTGTTCTCACATGATTCAAACAACGACTTTCATGTAGCGAAGTCGTGGTTTCGGTCAAATTATTTCAAAAAACTGCGTTCTGGAAAACTTGGAATTCGTCCCATCTGCTCCCATTCGTTGACAGCGATCCCATAAGTAAGGATGACATACCGTCGTGCTGTGATTCGTAAGTTTATGCATCTCCTTTTCTAATTGCTCTGTGATGAAGTTGAATTGCCATGCCATTTGCCATTTCGATTGAACGTCGGTTGAACGACTGCCGTTGGTGTTGTCAGCAACACAAGATCGTGAATTCGACGTTTTTCGCGATCTTAGTTTTAGGGCTGTTTTCAAAGTGTCTGTCTGCGAACGATGTTGCAACTCCGCCTCAGCCCAACAGCGTTTTCATTCTGACCGACGATCAAGGGTTTGGGGATTTGTCGTGCAATGGGAATCCGATTCTTAAGACGCCGAATATTGATCGGCTACATCGCGAGGGAGTGCGGTTCACGGACTTCATGGTGAGCCCGACTTGTTCGCCGACTCGGTCGGCGTTGATGACGGGGCGGCATGAATTTCGGAACGGAGTGACGCATACGATTCTCGAACGAGAGCGTTTGACGTTGTCGGCGACGACGTTGCCGCAAGTTTTGCAGTCGGCGGGATATGCCACCGGGATCTTTGGGAAGTGGCACCTGGGTGATGAGCCGGAATATTGGCCGAGTCGGCGTGGGTTCGACGAGATGTTCATTCACGGCGCGGGCGGGATTGGGCAGACCTATCCCGGCAGTTGCGGTGACGCACCGGGCAACACTTATTTCAATCCAGCGATTTTGCACAACGGTCGCTTCGTGAAGACTCAGGGATATTGCACTGACGTGTTCTTCACTCAGGCGATGCAATGGATCGAAGCGACGAAAGGCAACCAGCCGTTCTATTGCCACATCGCGACCAATGCGCCACACGGTCCACTGCAAGTCCGACCAGAGGATGAAGCGAGATACTCCGAACTCGTGAAGGACAAAGAGGTCGCCAAATTCTTCGGGATGATTGCCAACATCGACGACAATGTCGGCAAGTTGCTCACGAAGTTGAATGAATGGGGTCTTGAGCGCGACACGCTGGTGATCTTCATGAATGACAACGGTGGGACGGTGGGGACTCGCATTTTCAATGCTGGCATGCGAGCTCAAAAAGGAACACCGTGGATCGGGGGAACGCGAGCCAGTTCGTTCTGGCGCTGGCCCGGAATGCTCAAGCCGGTTGATGTCGAAAAGCTGGCCGCTCACATCGACTTTTTTCCGACGCTGGCGGAAATCGCAGGTGCAAAATTGAGCGATGACGTGCGGAATCAAGTCGAAGGACGAAGTCTGGTTCCGTTGTTGAAGAACGCTCAAGCGGACTGGCCAGAACGAACGCTGGTGACTCACGTTGGCCGCTGGCCGAAAGGGGCATCTCCGGCAAAGTTTAAATTTGCGAATTGCAGCATCCGCAACTCACAGTTTCAGCTCGTGAGCCAATCAAAAGGTGAGGCCAAGAATTGGCAACTCTTTGATCTAAAAACGGACCTTGCGGAGAAGACTGATGTGGCAGCCAAGTATCCGGAAGTGGTTCAACAGCTCGACAGCGAATACGACCGTTGGTGGGACTCGGTACAACCGCAGTTCGTCAACGAAGAGGCGACTGGGCCAAACGAGAATCCTTTCAAGGTGCTGTTCGAGAAGCAGTTTGGAAAACAATAAGCGTGGTGAGGAACACACTCACTTCGGGGCGGGCAGTAGACTCTCTTTGGCGACTCAAAACGCAATCAACTGTGTTACCACCAAACTTGGCTGCGGAGTTTGGTGACTCGTTTGGCGATTTGGTCCCGAAGTTGTTTCGCTCGGGGCAGCAAGCTGGCAAATTCTGGGCGACGCAGACGTGACGCAAGGAAGTCCAGCGTTTCGATAACGAATTCGCATTCGGCTAGAGCCCAACGGCATTTCACGATGTTGCCGCAGATTGTGTCTTCGTCGTAACCGAGACCATGTCCACCAGCGAGATTGGCTCCAATCTTTCCGGCGGCGATGCAAACGTTGATCGACTCTTCGGGCAGATTCTCCAACTGCATGACAGCCAAACCAAAATCCATCGCTTTGCGATAGAGCTGCCGATAGTCCGCGAGGTCCTCGTCGGTGAGATTCTCTCCTCCGAGGATTAGATCGCGCGGTTCGTCATCATCACCGACTGTGAAAAGATCGATGCCCGTGATGGCGATCGTGTGCGACGAATCAACATCCGCGTCGGCAGGATGGTCTTCGTCATCACTACTCGAGTCGCTGGACCATAGTTCGTCCTCTTCGTCCTCCTCGTCTTCTTCATCATCATCGTCGTCGTCGAAATCACCGATGTCTTCTAAATCGAGTGACGCAAGTTCGTCTTCGTCCCAGTCTTCGT
This sequence comes from Planctomycetia bacterium, assembly GCA_026400935.1. Lineage (GTDB taxonomy): Bacteria > Planctomycetota > Planctomycetia > Planctomycetales > Planctomycetaceae > SXKJ01. The sequence continues at coordinate 2,721 of JAPLNX010000038.1, forward strand.
CTTCGACCCCGGGAGGAAGAGGATCACCAGGCTCAATGCCGTAATGGACTTTGTTGTAGAGATCGCGAGGATCGTGCCATTTCTCCCAGTCGGGATCATCACCAAGCACGTCCATGTACTTGTCGATCAGCTTCTCGTTCTGAAGCAGATTCTTCTCCCACCAGTTTTCGTCGTGGAAGGGATTGGCTTGCTCGAAATTGTCATTGGGTGAGGGCATAAGTGTGGTCCTTGGTGACACACCTTAGACCACGCCCGATGAGTGTGGAAGTCGTCTGTAAAAACTTCGTAGCCTCGTAGCCACAGGTTGCCAGCTTGTGGGCGATCTCAAGACAACTTGATGTGGAACGATTTGACGCCGGCAAGTTGAAGAAACTTGCCAGTTTTAAAGAAGCGGGCAAGCTGAAGACGCGGGCAAGCTGGCTGCTTTCCGCTATGGTTTTGGGCCACCAAATGTCATCGTGACACCGCCATAAATTGAGAATCTCGGCGTCGCGAAGGCGAAGACCTCTTCGTATTTTTCGTCGAATACGTTGTCGATCCGAGTGAAGAAGCGAACCGATGGTTTCCAATCGTAATACGCTTGCAGATTCGCCACAGTGTAACTTTGCAAGACCGTTGGGCCGAACGCACCGATATCGTTACGGAAGTCGGACCATCTCAGATTCGCGCTGATATTCACTTTCTGGTCGAGAAGGAACTGGCTGGCTCCAATCGAATACTTGTTCGGAGGGCGTCGTAACAACCTTGTGTTCGTTGTGCGATCGAATGCATCCGTGTGTGTGTAGGACGCGGTCAATGACGTATCGTCGAAGAGTTGCCAATTGGCGGTGAGTTCCACACCGGTCGTCATTGCGAGCGCCACGTTCTGATTCTGCCCAAATGGAAATCCTGGGGCAGGTGCAAAGTTGATGAGGTTATTAAAGTCGTTTCGAAAATAGGTCGCATCGACTACGAAACGACGTTCAGCGTCGATGGCCTGTTCGATGCCGACATCCCAACCTTTGCTTTGTTCGGGACGTAAGTTGGTGTTACCACCGAATCCAAAATATTCGGCGAGCGATGGGGCTCGGAAGCCAGTACCGATGGTGCCGTGAAACGCCGTGTTGGTTTCCTTCAATTGGTACTTCGTCGTGACGCGATAAGTGTCGGCCACTCCGGCGATGCTGTAATCGTCGTGACGTCCACCGACTGTTGTGAACCAGCGATCCCACAACGCGAACTGATCTTGCACGTAAATGCTGCGAGCGAACTGCGTCGCGTTTGGTACTGACTCTGTAGTCGATCGTTCGTCGAGGTATTCCAGACCAAGAGTTGCTGTGTTCGTGAACTGTTCCAACTCAAATAGTTTGGCATTGGCTTGATAGTCGAACTTACGAGTCTCGCCGTTGAAGAACGGAGTGAATCCGCCGGGTGCATCGCGGTTGTAATTGATGAAACTGAATCCAGCTTTCTGCTCAAGCTGGCCATCGAACAGCAGGACGCGAACCTGCGGACGTACTGTGTTGGACTCCAATTTGTTGATGTGATTACTGTCGAGAGGAAAGAAGAATGTACTGGAATCAAATCCATCGTCGATGTCGATACGTGCTTTTTGGTAACGATAGACGACATCGAAATCGACGTATTCATTGAAAATGTAGCCTCCTCGGAAGCCGAGGTTGCCGTTACGAAATCCGTCGTATTCCGTGTTGCCAAATCGTTTGCTGGCAGCAGAGAAGCCATCGCTTTGCAGGTACGAGCCCGAAAGCGAGTAGTAATACTGGTCCGTGCCGCCGCTCACACTCAGGCTTTGCTGCCACGTTCCGAATGTGCCTCCCATTGACGTTGATCGGTACTGTGCCGGGCCTTTGCCGCGCTTCGTGATGATGTTGATCGCACCACCGATTGCGTCCGAACCATACAACGTACTTTGGGGTCCGCGAATGATTTCGATACGTTCGACGTTGTCGAGCGAGAAGGTCCCGAAGTCGAAGTTGCGCGTCGGTGAAGACGGATCATTCAACGGAACACCGTCCATCATGACTTTCGTATGAGCGGAATTTGCACCCCGAATAAAGCCCGATGTCACAGAACCGGGACTTCCGCTCTGTGCGAAATCGAGTCCCGGTACACCGGCATTACGGAGCACTCCGAGCAGTGTCGTCTGACCGCTGCTGCGAATTTGCTCTTCGGTGATCACCGATAGCGAACTGCCGACTTGCGAACGCAATGTTTCGGTGCGATTCGCAGTAATCGACGCATCGTCCGACAGCGGTTCGCGTGGGAACGGGCCGGGAGTCGGCTTCGCAATCACGCGGGTTTCCGGAATCGGAAGGCTGTCGTCGGACTCTTGAAGAGTTGTCGAGTTGGTTGGATTCGCTGTGTTGTTAAGGGCCGCGTTAGGCGGCTCATCTTGTGCGTGCGAATCATTAAAGCCAACAAAAACCCAAAGCATCATGAGCGCGACGAGTCTCGTCGCGCGCAGCATCAGCCTGCGAGCGTGCATGTGTTCCATCCCTTTCCGCGAGGATGAGAAATCAAAGACGCAAGCGGATCAGATATCCTGGCTCGGGTTCGTCCGAACGTCGCTCCTTCCCAGCGGTCGGTTCAATGAAACGCACATTTCCTCAATGTTTGAGGTCGAGCCTCCTGCTCGTGCGCTTCATTCAACCGACCAACCAGTGGCTCCGTGTTTTGACCAAGCCGATGTGACGCGTCGAATCCTTTCGAGCAGCCTCACAAGCCGAGTCATCACGGTTGCGGCGTTCGTCCCCCTTACAGTCGCGGGACGGCGGGAGAGTCTCACTCCCTTCCCTGAATCCACTTGCCGATCAAGTTGTGGTTGCGACAACGTACTGTTGTCGCTGCCACAAAGATCGGTTATGCCGGATGTCGGTAATCGACCAATCTGTCCGGATACCCGGCGGAGACAGATTATCTCGGTTGTAAGTACTCAATAACCGACACAATCGGCACAGCTTGACTGGTTTGGAGAATTGAATGGCGACGGAGTCGTTGCCGATTGATGAGGTCTTGCCGCAGGTTGTTGCCGCGTTGCGAGCCTCGTCGTCGGTTGTGCTGCGAGCACCGACGGGGGCGGGGAAGACGACTCGCGTGCCGCCAGCGTTGCTGGATGCTGGGTTGCTTGGCGAACGGCGCGTGATTGTGCTCGAACCTCGACGAGTGGCGGCGCGAGCGGCGGCGCGGCGCATGGCGTTTGAATGCGGCTGTTCGCTCGGCGAAACAGTCGGCTATCAAGTGCGGTTCGATCGGAAGTGGAACGCGAAGACGCGGATCTTGGTCGTCACGGAAGGGACGCTCGTTCGGATGTTGCAGGACGACCCGTTTTTGGATGACGTCGCGGCGGTGGTCTTCGACGAATTCCACGAGCGGAGTCTCGACACCGATCTCTCGCTGGGCATGGTTCGCCGAGTGCAACAAACGGTTCGCCCCGACTTGACGATCGTGGTGATGTCGGCCACTTTGGGAGTCGATGCGATTTCGCAGTTCTTGGGCGACTGCCCGATCGTAATCAGCGAAGGGCGACTGTATCCGGTCGCGATCGAGTATTCGCCGCGCGGCGACAGCACGCTGTTGTCGGTCGCGGTGGCGAGTGCTGTCGCAGACGTGTTGAGGCAATCGCCGGGCGACCTGTTGGTCTTCTTGCCGGGACAGCGGGAGATTCGCGAGACGGCTCGCGAGTTGGATGCGCTCGCGCGGCAACACGATTTGTTGGTTATGCCGCTTTACGGCGAGCTTCCTCCCGAACAACAAGACGCTGCCCTGATGCGGCAGGCAAAGCGGAAAATCGTGCTTGCGACGAACGTCGCGGAGACCTCGGTGACGGTCGATGGCGTCACAGCGGTCATCGATACGGGGCTTGCTCGGCAACTGCGGTTCGATCCGAACAGCGGCTTGAATCGGCTCGATCTCCGACCGATCTCGCAAGCCTCGGCTGACCAACGTGCCGGTCGAGCAGGTCGGCAGCAGGCTGGCGTTTGCGTGCGGCTCTGGAGCGAACCGTCGCAGCGAGCTCGCCCGGAACAGACGGAGCCGGAGATTCGTCGTGTCGATCTCACGGGCTCGGCGTTGCAACTCAAAGCGTGGGGCGAAGCGGACCTGCTCGCGTTTCCGTGGTTTGAGCCGCCTCGCATCGAGTCGATCGCTCAAGCGGAACACGTGCTGCGACGACTCGAAGCGATCGACGATGTCGGTGGCGTGACATCTCTCGGGACGATGCTGGCGAAGTTCCCGGTGCATCCGCGACTCGGTCGTTTACTCATTGAAGGGGCGCGACTGGGACAGCCCGCTCGCGCGGCGTTGGCCGCAGCGTTGTTGGCGGAACGCGATCCGTTCGGCGGCGACGCGGGCGATTCGCGACAATCGCCGCGACACGGCGGTGCGGCGAGTTGCTCCGATGTGTTGGACCGTGTCGAGGCGCTGGAAGACTTTGAACGGAACGGACGCGAGATGACTTCGTTCGGCCGAGTGAATCGCGGAGCCGCACAGTTCCTGTTGCAGACCCGCGATCAATTGCTGCGGCTGGTCGATTCGCGCGACAGGGGTCATGTGCCTGTCGCCGAAGCCGTGAGACCTCAGTCCGAACTCTCACGAGTTCGGCTACAGCGTGACGCCGCTCCGTTCGCCGACTCACGAGACGAAGCACTCGGTCGCGCGTTGCTGGCCGCGTTTCCGGATCGCTTGGCCAAACGGCGTGAACCGAAAAGCCCGCGAGCGGTCATGGTCGGTGGGCGCGGTGTGCGATTGAGTCCGACCAGTCGTGTCACTCAAGGCGAACTGTTTCTGTGCTTGGACGTCGATGCCGGAAACTCTTCGTCTCCTTCGGTCGCTCGCGGCCCGTGGTCAACAACCAATGTCGGTGAAGCGATCGTTCGCATGGCTTCCGAGGTGGATCGGTCGTGGTTACCAGAAGAACTGATCATGATCGCCATCGAGGTTTATTTCGATGAATCAACAGAGCGTGTCCAAGCGCGGCGACAAGTTCGCTGGGACGATCTCGTGCTGGAGGAATCGCCAGCCTCGCTCCCTCAAGACGATTCGGTCGCCCGCATACTCGCGGACGCTGCGATTCAAAATTGGGAACGCATTCAACCGAAAGAAGACTCACCCGCGAGGCACTTCCTCACGCGAGTCCTCTGTCTGCGCGAATGGATGCCCGACCTCGAATTGCCCGCTTTTGATGAGGCCCACCTGCAATCGTTGTTGCCGACTCTTTGCGCGGGCCGACGTTCGCTGGCCGAGTTGACCGACGCGCCGTGGTTGGACGTCTTGCAGTCGCAACTAACTCATCAACAACTTCAAGCGGTCGAACGCGAGGCTCCGGAACGCATCCCCGTTCCGAGCGGCAGCCGCATCACACTGGCCTACGAACAAGGCCGTCCTCCCGTTTTGGCCGTGAGGATTCAAGAGGTCTTCGGCCTGAAGGAAACGCCACGTGTCGCTCGCGGTCGAGTAAAGGTACTGCTGCATCTGCTCGCACCAAATTATCGCCCGCAACAAGTGACCGATGACCTCGCCAGCTTTTGGGCGACCGCGTACCCGCAGATTCGTTCCGAGTTACGGCGTCGCTATCCCAAACACGCTTGGCCCGATAACCCGCTGACCGCAACGCCAGAACGCCGACCAGGAAAACGCACGGTCGGCTGATTAACGCTGATGCAAACAATTCGGCTCAGCCGGTTGTTTTGCGGCTCAGAGGAAATCGTTCAATCTTTTTCTTTGCGTACTTCGCGCCTTCGCGGTGAGATTGAATCC
>JAPLNX010000521.1 GCA_026400935.1 Planctomycetia bacterium
TGCGCCGAAATATCCGCCACGCCGTCCGCACACGGCGGAAGAAACGTAGCGGATCGCCCCAGGACATCGCGAACAAAACTCAGTTCACTATGTTTGTGTGAACGGAACATACAACTGCATCAGTCGTGCCGAACAGTATTGCGTGCGGACGTCTTTTAATTCTTCGTTTCTTTTGTTCCCTTCTGTTGAACTGTTTTTGGGGCGAGTCAGTTTGCTGTGGTGCTAGGTGATTCTCTTTTCGGCTTCGTCCAAAACTTGCAATTACAGTTCTGATCGTTTGATTGCTCGAAGAACTTCAGCGGCAGTTTGCTTGGGATTGACGCAGCGTTCGATGACGTCAGACCAAGATTCATCGCCTTGACGTGCAGCCCTGAGACGCGCGTAAGCGTGGTCAGTCAGTTCAATTGTTTTTGGACATGACGAGCCGTTCTATCTCATCCGCTGATGATTTCGTCGCGGCCTTCTTGCATGCCGAGTTGACTCATTTTGCGGTAGAGGTTGGTGCGGTGGAGGCCGAGGAGGCGGGCGGCTTCGGACATGTTGCCTTTGACCCGTTTGATTGCGCGGCGGATGTATTCTTGTTGGAACTTATTCGTCGCGTCGGCGAGGCCCGTATCGGAAGCGGTGTCGAGCAGCGTGTCGCGTTCGGGGGTCAGAATGAAGGCGATGTCGTCAGCTTCGACATGTGGGCCGGGAGCGAGGAAAGCGACTCGTTCCATGAGGTTGCGAAGCTCACGAACATTGCCAGGCCAGCCGTGTGCTTGCAGGCGTTTCTTCGCATCGGCGGACAAGTTCAACGACGGCCGTTTGGCTTGCTGGCTGAACTTGGCGAGGAAGAACTCGGCGATCGGGATGACGTCATCGGGCCGGTCACGCATCGGTGGCAGATCGAGCGTGACGACGCTGAGCCGGTAATACAGGTCTTCTCGGAAACGCTTTTCGCGAACGAGTTGAGCGAGCTTCGCGTTGGTCGCGGCAATGACTCGTACATTGATCGAAATTGTCTGCGAGCCGCCAACTCGCGTGATGATTTTTTGCTCAAGCACGCGCAGCAGCTTGGCTTGCCCATTCGGACTCATGTCGCCGATCTCGTCGAGGAACAGCGTCCCGCCTTCGGCGAGTTCAAACTTTCCTTGCCGCGCGGCGTGAGCATCAGTGAAGGCGCCTTTTTCGTGGCCGAATAACTCGCTTTCCAACAGCGTCTCGGTCAACGCCGCGCAGTTGACTGCGACGAACGGCTGCTTGGCCCGCGCGCCATGATAGTGCAACGCTTGAGCGAAGACTTCTTTACCAGTGCCACTCTCACCAAGAATCAATACGGGAAGCTCGGTTTGTGCAAGCCGATTGACGGTCCCTCGCAACGTCTTGATCGCCGCACTTTCACCGACAATCTGAATTTGCGAAGCGGCTTGATCGGTCAGTTGTTGGTTGCGTCGCAGCAAGTTTTCTCGCTCACGAGTACTCGCGAGCGCGACGGCGGCTTGAATACCGAGTTGAGTCAGCGACTCTTCGTCGTCAGCATCGAACGGCCCGTTGAGCTTGTTGATCCCCTCGAACGCACCGATCCGTTTACCTTCTGCGTCGAGCAACGCCACTGCCAGCAAATTGCGAGTGCGGTAACCGCTCGCCTTATCGACTGCTTTGTTGAAGCGTGGTTCTGCGTAAGCGTCATCAACGCGGATTGCTTCGCCGGTTTGAATGACTTGTCCGACGATCCCCACGTTATCGGGGATGCGGAGCGTTCCACCTTCCATGCCGAGCGCCGGACACGCGACGACTTCGTGCCGTTCTCGATCCCAAATAAAGATGCTCGACCGATCGCAGTCGAGCAATCGCGTCGCGGCCTTCGCGATCGACTCAAGCAACGTCGAGGTATCGGGCGCACCCGCAAACGTCGCTGCGATGGCCAACGTGTTTCGCAGCTTGTCCGCTCGACGCGACTGTTGAGCCAGCCGTTCGCACAGGCAGAGGCTGTAACCGAGAACTCGTGCGACCGCCGTCGCAACCGGCAATTCGTCCGCGTCCAATCGTCGACCGGCCATCGCCAGCAAACGCGGTTGACCTTCCGCCGTTGGTGGCAATGGCAACACGATTACCGACCAACCATCAAGCTCCGCTGCCGTCGGCAAGAAACCGGCCGCTTCACGTTCTAGGACGGCATCGAAAAATCGAAGTGGGGCCTGAGCCCATGTGTGCCGACCACATTCCGTGATCAGCTCCCATTCCGGCGAACGCTTCCAAACGGCGACCCATTGCACGGTGAACTCAGTTGCCAGTTCGGGTAACTCGCCCTGCAAAAAAATCGTCGAATTGTCCGCTTTTAAGGCTGACTGAATCAGGCGATCGCATAACTGCACCGCCGTGCCGACTTCGCCTCGGGCCACCCAAGGGAGTTCAGCCCACGTTGTCCATTTTGTGGTCAACGAATCCTCCGTTTCTGCATCTGTTATTGATTCATACCCGCCCGGCGGGAAATCTCTGTTTGGAGTTTAATCATTGTCCCAACAACGTGCGCACGAGGCGGGCGTCGCGATCCGATTGGCCTCTGTTTTTTGAGGCGTCTGCTCGTGGACGCTATGGGCTACCTGGCAGGCTTGTCGATTGAGGACTTCATTCACCACACTGGTTCCGCTTCTCAATCACTCTCTTGTTTGTCCAACCGCTACGAGGTCAGTCATGACTCTGCCCACGAACATTGCTCGCCGATCGTTTTTGCAAAGCACGGGTGTCAGTCTCGGTTCCATGGCCCTGAGTTCGTTGCTGGCAAAAGACGGACTTACCGCCGAAGGCGTGGCAGGCAAGCAGGGGCCGAAATGGTCGGGCGTGTTAAATCCGTTGCACTTCGCACCGAAAGCCAAACGCGTGATTTGGCTCTATATGGCCGGAGGAATGACGCATATCGACACGTTTGACAATAAGCCGAAGCTGACCGAACTACATGGGCAACCGATGCCGGAGTCGATCACCAAGGGTCAGCAGATCGCTCAGTTGCAGGGGCAAAAACTCAATTGCTTTGCCCCGCAACATCCGTTTAAGCAGTGGGGCCAGTCGGGGCAGTCGATGGCCGAAATCTGGCCCAACCTCGGTGAGAAATGTGCCGACGACATGTGCATCGTCCGGTCGCTCTTCACCGATGCGATCAATCACGATCCGGCTCACACCTTCATGAATACCGGCACGATGAATCCCGGCCGACCGGCAATGGGATCGTGGTTGCTGTATGGACTGGGGGCGGAATCGGAGAGCTTGCCCGGTTTCGTGGTGATGGTCTCGACTGGCAAGTTCGGGCAGAAGCAACCGATTGCCGCTCGGCAGTGGCATTCGGGTTTTCTGCCAGGACAGTTTCAAGGGGTTGAGTTCCGAGGCACCGGCGATCCGGTCTTGTACGTCGGCAATCCGAAAGGTGTGACGCCGAAACGACAACGTGATGTGGTCGATGCCGTGCAGTCGCTCAACGGCATCGCCAATGAATCGCTGGACGATCCCGAAATCGCCACGCGAGTCAGTCAGTACGAACTCGCATTTCGGATGCAGTCGAGCGTTCCCGAATTAATGGACGTGAAGAACGAGCCAGAGCACATCTTCGACTTGTACGGCACGAAGGGAGGCGACGGTTCGTTCGCCTCGAATTGCTTGCTGGCCCGCCGTCTCGCTGAACGAGGGACTCGTTTCATTCAGCTTTATCACCGCGACTGGGATCATCATGGAGCGGTCAAAGATCACGTCGCCGGTACGGCGAAGGAAGTCGATCAAGGGATCGCCGCGCTGATTACGGACCTCAAGCAACGTGACATGCTCAAAGACACGATCATCGTCTTCGGCTCGGAATTCGGCCGCACGCCGATGGCCCAAGGAAACGGTCGCGATCATCATCTCGCTGGCTTCACAATGTGGTTCGCTGGCGGCGGCTTCAAGCCAGGCTTTAACTACGGAGCGACCGATGAGTTCGGGTATCACTCCATCGAAAATCGCGTCTCGGTGCACGATGTTCATGCTACGTTGCTACATCAATTAGGCATTGATCACTCACGTTTCAGCGTGAAGTTTCAAGGACTAGACTCGAAGCTAACCGGTGTTGAGGGTGCTCGTGTGGTGAAAGAGTTGTTGGTTTAGGCGAATGCGATTTGGCGAGAAGAGATTGGTCGTTGTTCATTTCGTGTGGGCGAAAGCGGATGCTTTCGGATGACCAATGATCAATAAACAAAGACCAATTGTGGTCCGCTCTCAAACTCCAATCACCGACTCGCGGGCTTTCTGCCCATAAAACTTACCCGATCGGCAAAATCGCCAAAGTTTAACAGGCCGCACGGTCGATGTTCCGAAGAGATATCCTGTCAGAACTGGAGTTCGACATGTCTCGCTTGGAAACGGAGCAAGGTTGCTCCTCGGAAAACTGCAGCTTGGACACAGATGTGTTGTCATCGTACGGCTCATTACCGGACACGCTGGCGACAGTGGCTTGCGGGCTTGATTTGGCGGCAATGGCGACACCGACTCCCGTTGCAGCCAACGAAGTCACGGTGAACGACGCGATCGCAGATAGCACGACAGCGGACGATGTCACCATTAAGGACGAACCTGCTGCCCAAAAGGCGACGTCAGTTGTAGAGACCGAAACCAAACTCGGTTCGTCTACAAATTCAGGACGGTCGAAGTATCCGACTCAAAGTCGCTCGGCTTCCAAAATGGCCGCTCCACCGCGAAAGTTGGCTCCGTCTCGGTCGTCAGCAATTTGGGCAACGTTGCGTTCACGACGGGTGCGAATGCTGCTGACCCTGGTAGGAGTCTTGATGATTGCTGGGCTTGTAGGCTTGAACCTAAGAAGTTCGCGGTCAGCGACGGACGTCGATGACATGGACCTGGAGATGTCCGAATTCGGACAAGGGGTGAGTACTGAATTGGCTGCGCCGACAGATTCACTGGCAGCACCTGCCTCATTTGATGATGGATTTGAAAACAACCCGATAGCGACTTCCGATGCTAACGAGTGGGAGACATTGCCAAATCGTTTACCACCGTTGGGGTTGTCGCCGACCGATGATTCGGGCGTGATTTCGGCGGGTGGTGTAGAACGAGCTTCGATGTTGGGACCGCGTGGCGCTTGGCTTACCGGGCAGATCGAATTGGAATCAAGCGGCATCGTACCAGTGAGTGGTTTTCGATCGAGTGCACGTGATCGGAAATAGATCGCATCAAAGTAAATGGCTCACACTCTGAGCTTGAGGATTGCCTAGCATGTATTCGCACTATTGGAGTTTGGAGCGGCCACCGTTTGAGAACAAGCTTGATCCGGCGTTCTTCTTTCCCAGTCAGACTCATCAAGCTGCGCTGTGGAAACTGCGTTATCTGATTGAAAACCGAAAAGGTGCCGGAGTGCTGGTTGGTCCGACAGGTTCGGGCAAGACGATGGTCGTGCATCGCTTGGCGGACGAGTTGGGCATCGACGCAGGACCCTGGGTACATGTCGTATTTCCACAGATGTCGGCCGATGACCTCTTGAGCTATCTAGCGATTCAACTGGGAGCCGAATCGGTCAGTGAGAAACAATTGCCGTTACCGCGAAGTGTGTCGTTGCGAGTGATCGAGCAGGCACTTGTGGAACTGACTCGACAAGGACGTCATCCAGTGATTGTGGTTGACGACGCGCACTTGATCGACGATCCGGGAACGCTTCAAACGCTGGAGTTGTTGCTCAATTTTCAGCGATCGCCGCATTGTGAGTTTTCGCTGATCCTGTTGGGCGATCGTTTGTTGTTATCTCGACTGACTCGCATGCCTCGGTTCGATGAGCGGCTAATTGCTCGATCAATGTTACAGTCACTGACACGTGATGAAGTCGCTCGTTACATCCGCTTTCGCTTGGAAGTTGCCGGAGCGAGAAGTTCGATGTTCGATGGCGCGTCGCTGGATGAGATCGCGCTTCTGTCGGGCGGTAACCCGCGACGGATCAACCGTCTGGCGGATCTGGCGTTGTTGGTTGGTTACGCCGACAACCGCATGTCACTGACGGCGGACGATGTGACTGCTGTGAATGAAGAACTGGCAACTGTGGGCGTGGATTGAGTTGCACAAGAATTGCGATACGAATCCATAATTCCCCGCGCAGTTCAAATGCAGGCGCAGCGGACGTCGCAAGACTTTCGGAATGAGGTCTTGCGACTTCATCTACTTCTGGACGCTACAGCCACCTGAGGCCACTGCTTGTCCTGGTCATCGCCGGACTACTTTGTTTTCTTTGCAGTGACGCTCTTCGGTGGCGGCACTGTGACGACCTTCAGTTGCTGGGATGTGCCAACACGTTGTTGAGCCGCAGTGCTCGATGCGAGGAAGTCCTTCTTCGAGAGCTGTGAACGAAGCTCACCAAAGTTGAACGCAACTCCGTTGGTGCCAGCGGACAGAGTGATGTTGGCGAATTGGTCGTTGGTGGTGACGGCGGTCAAAGTTTTTGAGGGAGTATCTTTGCCGTCCCGATGCGTCGTCGGCTGAGACTCAACGATGCGGTATGTGCCCGCTCGTAGGTTGTCGAAGCGATACGCTCCATCGACCCCTGTTTGCCGAGTCAGATTCACGTTATTGCCGAGCGTGTCTGTGCCAATCAATGTCACGGTGACTCCGGCAATGGAGAGTTCATTCGAGTCGAAGTTACCGTCGTTGTTGGCATCGACGTAGACGAAGCCGCTGAGGCTGGCGGGCTGTGGTTCGAGAACGGTTGTGGCCTGCGACGTGTTGTTGATAACCGTGACTTCGGTCTCGCGTCCGCTAACGGGGGCTGCGTTTGTCACAGTTCCGCTAGTACCGACGTTCGCTCGCACGATCAACGTGACGGTTGCGGTTGCCGATCGAGGCAAGCTGCCGAGATTGACGGTGATGGTGCCATTGGAATTCAGGACTGTGCCGCGACTGGTCGTTGCTGAATCAAGCAATAATCCATGAATCAAGCAATAATCCAGACGGCAGCGCATCAACAACAGTGACTCCTGTGGCATCCGACGGGCCGTTGTTCATCACCAGCAGCGTGTATGAAAACGCTTGGCCGTATGCGACTGGAGTGGCACTGACCGTCTTGGTGATCATCAAGTCGGTGACGGTGATGACTTGCGTCGGTTCAGAGTCTTGATTGTTAGACGGGATCGGATCGGGTTCGTTGCCGGTCACAGTCGCGGTGTTATTGAGGGCTGCCGTTGTGGAGGAGTTGACTCGCACGGTGACGGTGATGATGGCGGTCGCATTGTTGGCGAGATTGCCGAGCGTTCCTGTAAGCGTGCCGTTTGTGACCGAGACGCTTCCTTGGGTTGTCGTCGCGGAAACGAACGTGACACCGGCGGGAAGCGGATCGGAAACGCTGACTCCTGTGGCGTCCGATGGACCGTGGTTAGTGACAATCATCGTGTAGGTCAGCAAGTTCCCGGCAGTGACGGGATCAACGTCGTCGGTCTTCACGATTTCGAGATCAGTCCGGCGGATGACGATGGTCGGTTCGGAGTCGGAGTTGTTCGACGGAACTGGATCTGGTTCATTGCCGGTGACAGTCGCATTGTTGTTGAGGTTCGTGGTTGTGGAAGGATTCACTCGCACGGTGACGGTGATGGTGGCGGTCGCATTGTTGACGAGGTTGCCGAGCGTCCCGGTGAGCGTGCCGTTCGCGATGGAGACGTTCCCTTGAGTGGTTGTCGCCGAGACGAAGGTGACACCGGCGGGGAGCGGATCGGAGACTCGAACGCCTGTGGCGTCTGACGGGCCGTGATTGGTGACAACCATTGTGTAAGTCAGCAAGTTTCCGGCGGTGACAGGATCAACGTCGTCGGACTTCACGATTTCGAGATCAGTGCGTGTGATAACAACAGTCGGCTCGGAGTCTTGGTTGTTAGACGGATTCGAGTCTGTTTCGCGACCGGTGACGGTGGCGGTGTTATTGAGGTTCGTGATTGTGGAGGTGTTGACTCGCACGGTGACGGTGATCGTTGCCGTCGCGTTGTTGGCGAGGCTTCCGAGCGTTCCCGTGAGTGTGCCGTTCGTCGCGGAAACCGTTCCTTGAGTTGTTGTCGCTGAGACGAACGTGACGCTGGCAGGGAGCGGATCAGAGACGCTTACTCCTGTAGCGTCTGATGGCCCGTGGTTAGTGACAACCATTGTGTAGGTCAGCAGGTTCCCAGCGGTGACGGGATCGACGTCGTCGGTCTTCACGATTTCGAGATCAGTGCGTGTGATAACAACAGTCGGTTCGGAGTCTTGGTTGTTCGAGGGATTTGAGTCTGTCTCATGCCCAGTGACGGTCGCCGTATTATTGAGATTTGTGGTTGTCGAGGCGTTGACTCGTACGGTGACGGTGATTGTTGTGGTCGCGTTGTTGGCGAGGTTACCGAGCGTTCCCGTGAGCGTTCCATTCGTCGCGGAAACCGTTCCTTGCGTTGTTGTTGCTGAAACGAACGTGACTCCAGTGGGTAACGGATCAGAGACGCTGACTCCCGTGGCATCTGATGGCCCGTGGTTGGTCACAACCATTGTGTAGGTCAGCAGGTTCCCGGCAGTGACCGGATCGACGTCGTCGGTCTTAACGATTTCCAAATCGGTACGTGTGATAACAACAGTCGGCTCGGAGTCTTGGTTGTTCGTGGGATTCGAGTCTGTTTCGCGACCGGTGACTGTGGCGGTGTTATTGAGGTTCGTGGTTGTGGAGGCGTTGACTCGCACGGTGACGGTGATCGTTGCCATCGCGTTGTTGGCGAGGTTACCGAGCGTTCCCGTGAGCGTGCCGTTTATGACCGAGACGCTTCCTTGAGTCGTGGTCGCCGAGGCGAACGTGACACCGGCGGGGAGTGGATCAGAGACCGACACACCGGTGGCGTTTGATGGCCCGTGGTTGGTGACGAGCATCGTGTAGGTCAGCAGGTTCCCAGCAGTGACGGGATCGACGTCGTCGGTCTTCACGATTTCGAGATCAGTGTGAGTGATGACAACGGTCGGCTCGGAGTCTTGGTTGTTCGACGGCACGGGATCAGGTTCGTTGCCGGTGACGGTCGCGGTGTTGTTGAGGTTTGTGGTTGTGGACGGATTCACTCGCACGGTGACAGTGATCGTCGCGGTGGCGTTGTTGGCGAGGTTGCCGAGCGTTCCCGTGAGCGTGCCGTTCGTTGCCGAGACGGTCCCTTGAGTTGTCGTTGCAGAGACGAAGGTCACTCCGACGGGAAGCGGATCGGAAACGCTGACTCCCGTGGCGTCTGATGGGCCGTGATTCGTGACGACCATTGTGTAGGTCAGCAAATTCCCGGCGGTGACAGGATCAACGTCATCGGTCTTCACGATTTCGAGATCAGTGCGGCGGATGACGACGGTCGGTTGCGACGAGATGTTATTGGACGGAGTCGGATCAGGCTCGCGTCCGGTGACGGTCGCGGTGTTGTTGAGGTTTGTGGTTGTCGAAGGGTTCACTCGCACGGTGACGGTGATCGTTGCGGTCGCAGCGTTGGCGATGTTGCCGAGTGTCCCTGTGAGCGTACCGTTCGCGACGGTGACGCTTCCTTGGGTTGTTGTTGCGGAGACAAATGTGACACCGGCGGGGAGCGGATCGGAAACGCTGACTCCGGTTGCGTCCGACGGACCGTGGTTCGTCACGACCATTGTGTAGGTCAGCAAGTTCCCCGCAGTGACGGGATCGACGTCGTCAGTCTTCACGACTTCCAGATCGGTACGAGTGATGACAACAGTCGGTTCGGTGTCGCTGTTATTCGACGGCACGGGGTCGGCTTCGTTGCCGATCACGGTGGCAGTATTTGAAAGCGACGTCGTCAAGCTGGGCGAGACGCGGACACGTACAGTGATCGTTCCGGAATTGTTCACCGCGAGACCGTTGAGGTTGGCGGTCAGCAGGCCGTTCGCAACATTGACCGTCCCTTGCGTTGTGGACGCAGAAAGAAACGTGACGTTCGCTGGCAACGAGTCGGTGACAGTGACTCCGGTCGCGTTGGACGGGCCGTGATTCGTCACGGCCAGCGTGTAGGTCAACACGTCGCCAGCGGGGATCGGGTCGATGTCGTCAGTCTTGACGATCTCCAAGTCCGCGCGAGTGATCACGAGCGTCGATTTCTTCGAGGTGTTGTTGCTGGAGTCCAAATCAAGTTCGCGACCAGTCACGCTCGCGTTGTTCGTGACCGTTCCCGACGTACTCTCATTGACCTTCACGACGATCGTCACCGTGGCGACAGCCCCTTCGGCGAGTGTTCCGAGATTGGCTGTGACGAGGCCGTTGCTGTGAGTGACCGTTCCTTGAGTACTGCTCACCGATTGAAACGTGACTCCAGCGGGGAGCGGGTCTGTTGCCGTGACATTGTTCGCGATCGCTCCGCTGAGGTTCTTAATCGTCAGCGTGTAAGTCAGCGTTTGGCCGGCAATGACTGGATCCGCGTCGTCGGTCTTTGTGACTTTGAGATCGGCCGTAGGGACGAACCCGAAATCGACGGTGAGATTCGTATTCGCGTCGGTATCGTCGTCGTTTGTCGGCTCGGCCATCGCGGTCAACGTGACCGCGCGGGCGACGACTCCTTGTCCGCTGAGCGGATCGCCGTTGTCGTCATTGTTGAGGTCATTGTCTGGATCAAACGTGGGAGCATTGCCGGTGCTGCTGATGTAGCCATGTAGCGCGGCTCCCGTTGCGAAGTTTGATTGATTGATTCGCACGACGTAGACACTGGGGAACAACGAATCAAATCGATACTGGCCGCTAGAATTTGTCGTCGTGTTGTTGATGAATGTATCCACGCCGGGTGTGTAATCACCGCTGCCGTCAGTGTCTTCGTACAAATCGACGGCAACGTTTTGGATCGGTTGTTCGCCGGTATCGAACTGCCCGTTGTTGTTGGAGTCGCTCCAGACAAAATTACCGAGCGACATCGGCTGCGAGTTAGCAAAGTTCACAGTCTTCGTCAGTGGGCCGAAGTTGCGTAGAACTTCCAACTGGCCATCAACTGCTTGCGCGCCAGCAATCGAAATCGAGATCGCGCCGACGTTGGCAAAGTTCGCACCTTTTCCAGCTTGTGCAATTAAGCTTGAAAAAGGGAGGACCACTCGCCCAGTGGCAGCTCCGCCGGTGTTCGGGATATCGACTTGCCCCAACGACCAATTGGCACCGTCGGTGTAAATTTTAACGTCAAGCACTCCGCCAACATGGTCTGAACCGACCATGAAGACGAGATAGCGACCTGTGCCATCACCGGTGAGGTCGATACCGCCCAGCCCTGTCGGATTGAGTGTCGCGCCATTGCCATCAATGCCGTCCCAAATCACCTCGCGAATCCCGTTCGCAACGGAGCTGGCCGTGAACTCCAAAACGCCTGGGGTGACATCATTGGCGGCTAATGCCACCGAGCCTGTTGTTGAAGTCAGTTGAATCGCGAAGTCACGCTCTCCACCAATCGCTTCCGGGGCAAGCATCGCGGATGACCGGCTTCGTACGGTCGTGGTGGCCGCGGTGACTTGTGTGGTTGTACTGAAGTTGTCGATCAAGACGCCGGGAACGCCCAATGCTTCGGTTGCAGAAATGTTCTGGGTGACAACGTTGGCTCCTGGACGTTGTTGATGTCCAGCGACTGCGGCTTGTTGGACGAAGTAACGACCTGCGGACAAAAACTCGAATTCATAGTGACCTTGAGTGTCCGTTGGTTTTGTGCCGACGAGTACGTCGTCGAGAGCACCTCCATCAAAGACGTTGTTCCCACCGTCTTGGTACAGAGAAACGTTGACGCCACTCAGTGCTGGATCACTGACCGAAAGGCCGTTACCAGCGAGGTCGTCAAACACGGTTCCGGAGATCAGTGCGAGTCCTGTCGGCAAGCTCCGCGACTCAAGCACTTCAATACGACTTAGTACCAGTGGGCGTGTTCTAGCCCGTCGACCGTGAAGTAGAGTACCACGACCGAACGATTTCACGGTCGATTGCAAACGGAGTTGGAACTGACTCCAAACGTCGCCGAACAACATTGCTCATCACCATCGAAAGCGACAAAACCGTCAGCCTCCGCTGACGATGTGTCTGTCTTTTCGACCAAGCGACGAATCCGTTCGCGGCCACATTTACCAATTAACCCGCAGTGTCAGTGAGAGCAGAAACTCCCAAAGACTAGGATTTTGCACTGATTGAATCCTTCGCCTGCGATAGTGCTACGGATGACTTACCACCGATAGCTCAACCCAAAATTCACACCTTGTGCCCAGAAGACGCTGTCTCGAAAACTAAAGCCGGGACGGATCGCATCGGGTGCCGGTGGATCCTCTTCTGGAATCAACCGCGGATCGACGACCGAATCAATCTGATCTCCAGCCCGCGCGACGCGACTCCAAAGGATGGCCGTGTATCCGAGATTCGCAGTCCAACCTCGTCCGATTCGATATCCCACTGTCAGGCCAATCTCCGGAATCGCTGAAATCCGATTCCGTTGATAGCTGCCGATGTTGGTCCGTTGAGACAATAATCCTCCCTGAAATTTTTGTGTCGTCACGCCATCATCTGTCACAGTGTCGCCCGAAATCGTGACTTGTTGCTCGGTCGCACCCACGGCGAGCCGCGTCAGCAATTCACAATTCAATCTTCCTTTTTGAACTTGATAGACCATGCCGATTTCTCCCCCCTGGAACGTATTCCGAGTACGAAAGCGATCGTGCAAATCAAACGTTCCTGGATTTTGAGGATCGAGAGATTTCAGTTCTTCGCGAATGACCAATCCCTCGTTCAGTCGTGAGTACCGATAGCCGGTCAGCAGATGCCAGCGACTCACGTTGCCACAACCCAGGTCTTTACAACCCAGGTTCCAACGCAACCGCGCGCCTCCAGATTGAAAATCGTTCTGCGCGGTAACCGTGATCTTGCCTGCGAGATAGTCGGGATAGGAAACCAACTCCGCATCACGCTGTTGAGTCACCGCGTTGAAGTAAGGACGCGAGATTATGTCACTGCCATCTGATGACGCTTGAAAAATTTGTGTCAGACCACGCAAGTCGAGCCAATCTCCTTCGAGCGCGATCTGTTTGGAGCAATCAAGCCAGCCTCCTCCTTGAATTCGGCCTCCCCAACGCGAGTCATTCAGGATCGAAGAGTCTCCCCCAAACAGGATCCTCGCGCCAGGCGTTCCCAACACACCCGCATCCAAGATGTCTGTTCCCGGCGGACTCGCACTGACCAACGGTGGAGTGCTCATTCCGCGAGTCCACCACAGTAGTGCATCGCCTCGCAGCCAATACTGATCGTCACTCAAACAACAACAACGCGGCTGGTAACAATCGCACTGAGAACAACACTCGCGAGAAAAGCACTCGCTGATGTCGTCCTCGTAGTCGCTGTAAAATTCTGAGCGCTGATGTCGTCCTCGTAGTCGCTGTAAAATTCTGAGCGATCCGCGTTGAAGCGAACGTCTTCTTCAAAGGTCTCGGCACTCGTGTTTTCTCCGCCGAAAGAAGCGGTCAACATAACAACAAGCATCAGCAGACTGGCACGCATCCGGCGCATCACGGTTCCATCCCTGGCTTCGAGGTCTGATCCTTGACCAAAAAGAAGACTACCTCTCAGATATCGTCTTCCTAATCGGAACACTCAACGAAAATTGCCCAACCGGAAAAGTTTCCCAAGCTACTGACGCCCATACCGCTCGATATTGCGAATTTCAGCAATTCCTGCCGGTCAAGCGGGATCAATGCCGTCGGTTGGATTATCCGCTTCACTCCGAGAGCGAACTTTTCATCGCATCCTAGTTCGATAAGTCGGACATTTTCCGGCAGAATGCCTGAGTCGCTGGAGTCAGTTTACGGGGTTTTTGGATTGCCTTTTCGGCGTTCTGGCAGCACATGAAAGCACAACCCACGGAAGCATTCGCTACTACTACGCCCGTCGATTGCGTTCAAAGCCGACTGCGGCTGCTTCCGATTTTCTGCGAACTTATGCGCAGCTGGCGACTTATTGTCACGCCACGATCTCATGAACCACTCGCCCGGAGACGTCGGTCAGGCGGTAGTCGCGACCGGCGTGGCGGTAAGTCAGGCTTTCGTGGTTGAGGCCGAGAAGGTGCAAGATCGTCGCGTGGAGGTCGTGAATGTGGACTTTGTCTTGCACGGAGCGGAAGCCGAACTCGTCGGTCACTCCGTAAGTCGTGCCACCTTTCACTCCGGCTCCGGCGAGCCACGTGGTAAAGCCGAGATGATTGTGGTCGCGGCCGTCACTTCCTTCTGTCGTTGATGTGCGACCGAACTCGCCGCCCCAGATGACGAGCGTGTCTTCCAGCAGGCCGCGGCGTTTGAGGTCTTGCAGCAACGCGGCCGTCGGTTGGTCGATGTCTTTGGCCAAGCGTTTGGTCTGGTCGTTGTGGTTTGAGTGCGTGTCCCACGGCTGGCCGTTGCCGTAGTAGACCTGCACGAACCGCACGCCCCGCTCGACCAGTCGTCGAGCCATCAAGCAGGAGTTCGCATAGTGCGATGTGCCGTACTCGGTGCGGACGGTTTCCGGCTCTTGCCGAATATCGAACGCATCTGACGCGGCGAACTGCATGCGAAACGCGGTCTCCATCGAACGGATGCGTGCTTCCAGCGCGGGCTCTTCGGGATGTTTCTCCTGATGCTTCGCATTGATCTGCCGCAACAGGTCGAGCTGCCGACGCTGTTGAGGCACTGTCAGCTTCTCATCGGCATTGCGCAGGTTGGGCAGCATCTTGCGTGGGTCGAGGTCACTGTGATTGATGTACGTCCCTTGGAACTCGCCGGGCAGGAACGCACTGGTCCACATCTCCGCGAACCGTACCGGCCGGCCGGGACAGAGCACGACATATCCGGGCAAGTCAGCCGCCTCGCTGCCGAGCCCGTACAGAAACCACGCTCCCATGCTGGGGCGAGTCGGCGTGATCGTGCCGTTGTTCATTAAGAAGAGAGCCGGGCCGTGATTCGGATTGTCAGTATGCATCGAACGGATGATGCACAAGTCGTCGATGCACTCGCCGAGCTTCGGCAACAACTCGCTGACCGGCAGCCCGCACTCCCCGCGATTCCGAAACCCAAACGGCACCGCCATCAAACCGCCGGTTTTGTTCTCAGTACGAAACTCAACTTCTTTCGGTCGCTGTCCTGTGAACTGATTGAGCGCTGGTTTTGGATCAAAAAAATCTCCCTGAAAAGGCCCACCATTCATAAAAAGTTGAATGACTCGCTTGGCTCGTGGAGCATGATGGGTAATCGTCGATCGTTGTGACGACGAACCATTCGCCAGTGCGAACGGCTCCGACAACAACGACGCCAAGCCAACTGTTCCCAAACCGCCGCCAAAACGACGTAACATGGATCGACGTGAAACGGGGGTGTCAAACATGACTTACCTTTCGACGTTACCGACTCGTTGCAGGATCGCGTTCCAAATCTTCGTCAAGCGTAATCGTGCTGCCCACTCGGTGACGTAATTACGATCGACAGTCACCGCTTCGACGCACAGGATTCCGGTGATATCGCGAAGATGCTTCTCAGAGCCACCCTCTTGATAGTACCGCATTTTACTGATGATGATGTCTTCGGGGCTGGCCGCAAATCCGTCGATCGCACCGAAGAGTCGCACTCGCTGACGCCGCTCCAATTGAGACCGTGACCAAGCACCATCACCGGAGATCATGAAGTCGATCTTATTACCTGTTGCCGGATGCACGACGTTGAACTGCGTTCCTTGCAATGCCGCCTCGCGAGCCGCCTCTTTGCTGAGATAAAACTCAGGTGCCGGAAATTCGGCACAGAGATCGGACACTTTGCCGAGACGCAACTCAATGACGATATCGATGTCGCGCGTCATTCGGGGCTCCCCGTAGGCTCCACTGGCGATCGAACCGCAAACGAGGTACGGAATCTTGAGACGTTCGAGGATCTCAATCGCTCGACACAGGAAATCAGACTGTTCCATGAAGCATTCTCCGCGCGATCTCGGCGGCGATTTGCTGATCGCTCCAACTAGGTCGATCCATTCGCAGCCGAGCTTCAATCAAGCCTCGCATGGTCCGATTCGCGTCGAACACCATGGCCACACGCTCGGCGATCGTCCTTTCGCGAAGACACTTCGCGACGAACGGATCGACCACTTCGATCTGTCCGTCGTCGAGTCGAAAGCCGGTTGTGGTTGTCGGGTTCATGATTCTGGTCCTCGAAGTTGGTAGCAGGATATCCGGCGGCCTACACATCGACAAATCGCATCGGCCGTTGAGCGTTTGCCCGATTGACGTCGCATAAAGACGAAATCCACGTGATTTCAGCGGAAACAACTCGTCTCGACCCTCTCCGGCTGTTCTGCCAAACTCCCGTCCCGTTCGGATTGATCGTGAGTTTTGAGGCAGGACAGCCTGGCCCAAGGATGGACCATGCGAGTGATTGTGAACGTAGATGATGTCGGACTGCACCCTGCGGTACAGCGTGCCGTTGAATTGTGCGCGGAGGCGGGGGTCGTGACGAGCACTTCGGTGCTCGCGAATGGTCCATTTGTTCGTGACGCGCGGCGGTTGCGAGGGATCGGCTTGGCAGCACATTTGAATCTCTTACGAGGTAAACCGCTCAGTCCGCGCGAAGAGATTCCGAGCTTGGTGAGACCGGACGGGCTGTTGATCTGCGACTATTTGAAGTTGTTTCAGCGATACACACTGCGGCAACTTAACCTCAGGGAAGTGGAACTCGAATGGGACCGGCAGATTGTCAGCTTGTTGGATTTGGGCTTGCCGCTCACGCATCTCGATAGTGAGAAGCACATTCATTGCTGGCCGCGCCTAATGCCGATTGCGTGCCGCTTGGCGGAGCGACATGGATTGCATTGGGTGCGGAGATCGATCGAACCGTACTCTGCCTGGGACTGGGGTCTTGGCGGTTGTCGCGCGCGCTTGCTGTCGCATTGGGGAATGTCACATCAGAGGCATTCCACCGTTGCATTTCCCGACTCAATTTGGGGACTGGCCGCTCAAGGTGATTTACTCACGCCAGATCGTTTACGACGCGATCTGCCGATGTTTCGTAATTGCGGAATTTTGGAGATTTCGTGTCATCCAGGTTTTCATCGACATGGTGACGTCCCATTGCCCTCGTCATTTGGACGACTACGCGTCTCCAAACTTTGGAGAACGGAGTTTGAGTCCCTACGTAATCCCGAATGGCTCGACCTGTTCGCTGAACTCTCCGTCGAGTCGACTCACTATGGTCTACTCGATCCGATCACTCGTAACTCGGTCGCTTCCTTGAAATTGATTTCACCGCAACACATCGCCGCTTGATTTCAAACGTAACCCTGCCGTCTCAAGACAGGCTCGTCGAACGCCTCGTTGGTATTACTTTTCGAGACACCAGTATGTCCGCACAAAACCTCCGCATCTCGAACAACACGAACCTCGAACTGAGTGTTGTGGCCCCCATGCACAACGAAGAACTTTGCGTCCGCGAGTTTTGCTCGCGCGTTGATGCGGCACTGCGTCAATTAAGCGATTCGTATGAGATCATCGTCGTCAATGACGGATCGACTGATGCGACATCAGACATTCTCGATGAACTCTGCGAAGCGAATCCGCGACTGATCCATTTGAAGCTGCCACGCAGCCGAGGTCAGTGCGGCGCAATTGATGCCGGTTTTCAGAACAGCCGCGGCGAGCATGTCGTGATGATGGACGGTGACCTACAACATCTTCCCGAAGAAATTTCTCTGCTGGTCAACGAGATTCTGCGAGGCTTCGATCTTGTCTCCGGAACGCGGCAGAAGCGACAAGAGAGTTTGTTGTTGCGACGAATTCCGAGCCTCGTGGCCAATTACTTGTTGCGATCAGCGACCGGTTGCGGATCGAAAGACATGGGCGGATTCAAATGCTTGCGCGGTGAAGTTGCTCGAAGTCTGCATTTGCGAGCCGGGCAACATCGGCTCATTCCGGCGCTGGTCCATTTGCAAGGCGGTTCGATCTCCAATGTGCCGATCTCCGCGCCGCCGCGATTTGCTGGCAAGAGTCATTATGGAATCAGCCGGAGTGTTGATGTGGCGCTTGACATTGTATTGCTTTGGACGAACTCGGCGGTGCAATCAAAGCCTTTGTATCTTTTTGGCTACCTCAGCGGTGCCTGTCTAGCTGTGACAGGGGCAACTCTTGCTTGGCTGACGCTCGACAAACTCGCTTGGGGTGGCAGCCTGGCGCTTCGCCCGGCAACGATTGCGTTGGCGATGTTTTCATTCGCGTCGTTGCTGTTTTTCGGAGCGGGTTTAGTTTTGGAATCCGCGAACAGTTTGCTCAGCCGACTTTCGCGCTTAGGACATTCAGCAAGCGACTCATCCCAATCAAGCAGAGGCACGAAGTCCCACGCTTCGCTTCGTGCCTCGCGAGCGGCATAGAACACAGCTTCGTTGCCCTGTTTGAAAACCTATCGAATCCGTCCGCCGGGTTTGAAAACCGGACTACTTTCGTTCGCTTACTACTGGAGCTGTCGAAAGAGTTGCTGAACTTGCTCGGCCTGATAATCGCGCGGTGTTGCGAAGCCCTGTGGGAACTTCAGAAGTTCCTGCAACTGAGTAAGCGTCTGCGTTAGCAAGAGTTGATCCGACGATGTTTGGCCAATGAGATCACGCAATGCTTGATGCGCGGCGACGATGGCCAGGTATCGCTGCGTATGTCCGTCCCATGTCGTTGCAAAAGCGTTGTCTGAATTGATTGCCAATGAACGTTTCAGAAAAAATCGGACTTGCGCCTCATCGCTTCGATTGGATTCCAAGAACTGACTCCAGGCCGCCAAATCGATACTCGCTCGACGCGCGACGTTTACGAGTTTGCCGGTCGGAACACCACGTAATTTTGAACTCTGCATCAACAGCGTCCATTGAACCAACGAGCTTTCTGCCGCTATTTGATCCAGTCCAAACACCGATTTTGATTCATGAGCCAACCAAGTTGCCGAAGCAGTCGACCATGAACCCCACTGCGGTTCGCCGATCTTCTTGTTGGTTGAAACCCGGCCGCGCCAACTTTTCTCAGCAAGATCGTGATGGCACGAATGACAATCAAACTCCGCAAGGTCCGGCGCAACATAACGCGACAGATCGAGATCGCCTTTCGTGGACGATGCTGAAATCACCACCTCAGCACGAGCTACGGCAATGTCTGCGGTTGCTTTCGCCGACCTAATCTGGCCGAGCATCCACAGCTTGAGTTCTTGCTCCGGCTGGCGTTGCAATGCGGCCGCTTCATTCCAGTGCTTCGGCATCATGGCTTGGTAGGCTGAAAGTTCGAAGGTCAAGCGAGGATGACCGGCGGCAATCAAATCATGATCGACCGTCGCGCGCGGCGATCCAACATGGCAAGAGATGCAGGCTTCGGCTCTGACATCCAGCGATCGTAGATTGCGGAAACCAAACTCCGACTTCTGATGGTCAGAGAGCTGTTTCCACGAGCGTTCGGTGTGTCGCGCGAGCCATTGCCCAGCCGCTCCGTGACAGCTTTCGCAAGCGACTCCGAATTCGATCGCGAAACGTGGTCCGTGAATGGTCTCAGCCGGATCAGCGTCCATCGAGTGGCAAGCCAAGCAACGTGCTTCTTTGTGCGCGGCAGCAATTCCCAGTTTTGTCGCCATTGTGCGTGATGCGTCCGAGAGTAAGACGTCGTAAGCTTGCCGATGAGCGACGTCTCGCGTCGCCCAATGTGTGTACTCACCGCCAACAACTTCTCGACCGCCGTGGCAACTCGCTGCCGAGCACCCAGCAACTCCGATTAAAATGGCCTGCGATGAATTCGTTGATCGAACGGCGCGAACTGTGACCGCTTCGATAACAGGTGCGTCTGCCGAAACCGGCTCACTCAACGGGAACAGAACTCCCACGACAATCGCTGAAGCAACAATGACCGACAATATACGAAGAACCGGCATCATCGAATCACCTCGTGATACACAACGCGCAATCAACGACGAAAACAGCCGTTGAATTTGAACTCGGTTGTGACATGTCACGCGGAGATACACTTCTCGTTGAACCTTCGCTTTTTGAGCGAACTTGCCCGCCACATGCCGCACAACACTCGACGCCGTTAATTTGAGAACCTGCCGAGCGAGCGATACTCGCGTCAATCCTCGCTACGACTGATGGTGTTGATAAACGTCAGCGGGATGAAACGAGTGAAGTCAGGACTTTTGGGAGTGTTGTGGTCGGTGATTGTGCGCAGCAATAAAAACACCTCGTTTGTTGATGTCTGACTCTCACCGTGTATTCATGGGGTCGACATCGATTTGGAATTCGACATCCGAGACGCGGACGATCTTTGGCAGGACTGCCCGCCACAGATCGCGGATCAATTCAAAGGTCGCTGCGGTCATTTGAATGTGAAAACGCCAGTTGTCGCGAATCTTCGTGATCTGTGCCGGGGCGGGCCCCAAGATGCGGATCGGGAGTGACAATGACTCAGCAGTCGTCCGCAAGAGTGTGGCGATCGCGAGCGCTTCGTGCTTAACCAGTTCTTCCTTCGGGCCGCGCAGGATAATGCGTGCCAGCGATCGAAACGGCGGAGCATCCGCCTCGCGACGCTGCTTCAATTCGTGAGCCACGAAGCCGAGATAGTCGTGCTGCGCCGCGAGCGCGATGGCGGGTTCGGTAGGGCAGGCTGATTGCACGAAAACTCGACCGCCACGCGAGGATCGGCCAGTGCGTCCGGCGACTTGTGCGATCAATTGGAACGTCCGCTCGGACGCTCGCAGGTCCGGCGCGTGCAACAACGTGTCTGCGTTGATGACTCCGACGAGCGTCACGTTTGGGAAATCGAGTCCCTTCGCGATCATCTGCGTACCGAGCAAGATGTGGACTTCACCGCGGCGGAATTGTTCGAGCGCCTCGTCATGGCTACCTGGCTTCTTCATCGAGTCGCTATCCATGCGGATGCACTTGTACTTGCCGAACTTCGCTTTGACTTCTGCTTCCAACCGCTGCGTTCCGATGCCGAAATAATTGATACCAGCATGACCGCACTTCGGACATTGGGTGAGCGGCTCTGCTTGATGCTCGCACGAATGGCAAAGGACTCGATTGCGGTCCTTGTGATAGGTCAGCGTGATGTCGCAGTGCGGGCACTTCACCCCTTCTCCACACTTCTTGCACCAGACCGTCGGCGAATACCCACGCAGATTCAAGAACAGAATGACTTGCCCGTTGTCATTCAAAGCCAATTGCATCTGCGATCCCAACGCCCGTCCTATCGCCGCACCCTTTGAGATGAGTGGATCGTTTCGCGTATCGACAATCGTGACCGGCGGCAACGGAAGTTTTTCCACGCGGTTCGCAAGCGTGAGTAGTAGATCGGAAGGAACTGGAGGATGGACACTCTTGCCCGTCGCTTTGAGTAGGAGACTGGAATCCGGAGACGCGAAATCAGCAGATGAAAGATCGGCGATCGGATGCAATGGCACCCAGTCGTCTGGGTCAATATTCGGTCGGCTGTACACTCCGACTGCCGGGCAGGAGTGCCCATCCTCCTCGGCTCGCACCCATGATTCCAATGTCGGCGTGGCAGTGCCGAGCAACAGCGGGATGCCCTCCAGCCGTGCCCGCTCGCGAGCGACCTCGCGGGCGTGATAACGCGGAGTCTCTTCCTGTTTGAAACTCGTTTCGTGTTCTTCATCGATCACAATCAGTCCGAGATGCGGCGTCGGTGCAAAGACCGCGCTGCGAGCTCCGACGATGACCTGCACTTGCCCGGCGGCAATCCTCTGCCAGTGCCAGTGCCGCTCGGAATCGCTGAGATGACTGTGCAACACCGCGACATGTTCGAAGCGGCTCCGAAAACGCCGGATCGTTTGCGGCGTGAGACTGATCTCCGGCACGAGCACAATCGCCTGCCGACCGTAACTGACCACCTCACGAATCGCTTGAATGTAAACTTCGGTCTTGCCGCTCCCCGTGACGCCGCGCAGCAGTATGGTGCGATGTCGAGCGGCTCGGAGTTCGGCGAGGATCTTGTTCAACGCACTGGTCTGCTCGGCGTTCAGCTTCAAGTCGGCCTGCTGAGTCACCGGCCCGAAGTCCGCGTCGAACGCATCAGTTCGCTCGCGGATTGCTTCAATCAGGTTCTTGCTGCGTAGTGAATTAATGGGGGCGACACCGCAGTCGGCCACTTCACACAATTCGTCAATCCGCATGACTCGATTGGCTGAGCACAGCACTTCCATCACCGTCTGCTGCTTGGCGGACAGCTTCCGCTCCGCGAAGGTTTCGCACACACCGACGGCCGGTCGCAAAAAAAGAATCTCACGAGTCCCCGACAATTTCTTCACGCCAGCCGGGATGACGCTGTCGAGCACTTGACCCCAACCGCAGAGATATCGCTCGGCAATCCACCGAGTGAGCTCCAGCATTCTTGGCGACAACAACGGATCGCGGTCAAGAACTTCGTCGATCGACTTCAACTTCGGTGGCGAACCATTCTTCGATCGCTCCGGCCCGATCAATTGGGCGAAGGGTCCGGCCTCGACGCAGTATCCGACCAACCGCTGATTGCCGCCGCCAAACGGCACCCGGACTCTATGGCCCGGCTGCAACCGCTCGCGTAATGCATCCGGCACAAGGTAATCAAACGTCGTTTCCAAGGGCCGATTGATGACCACGCGTGCGACCCATTGATCGGCTAACGCGGCCAAATCCCACGGGGTTGGCTCCGGGATCAGCGGCTGCGGTTCCACAGCAAACAGGCTTCGTTGTTGATTCGCAGACATGCCGTGGGTTCGTAACGAAACGGTTGCGGCAAAGCCAGCAATACGTAGCCGTCACGCTCCGCGTGACGAGCCGAACACTTCACGAAATCCTCGATACCTCAAATGCTGTTGCCGTACATCAACGGCTTCGCAACTCATTCCTGTCGGTGCCAAGAATGTGGATCGGTGAAGCGACCGGCTCATCACGTGGAGCGTGATGGCTAGTGCGTTTGCAAGTGGATTGAATCTGCGAGGTGCAAGTCCTCGTCGAAGTTGGTTTGAACTTTGTATCCGAACGTAACTGCGTCGTCGTGAGACGGGGTGGAGAGCAACGGGAGGAGAACGGCTAGT
>JAPLNX010000402.1 GCA_026400935.1 Planctomycetia bacterium
CAGAAATCGATCCGTGATCCACAGCGTCGGACATCCTGTCGCTCCCAGAAATATTGGCAGATGAACATCTGAAAATATCTCTGGCGCAAACCGCGTGCCGCGATCATGAATTGCTGGAAAACTTACGTACAATCAACAGGCTAAGGCCACTTGACGAGGCTGAACCCTGGCTTGCGCGTCGGGCTGGTGTGCCGTTTTGAGGGCCTTTCGAAATCGGGATCGTGGCGCTCGATTGCAAACTCGGCGGACGTTCGGTCAGTAAGACGTTCGCTGGTTTCAAATCGCGATGTACGATGCCGCGCTCGTGAGCATACTGCGTCGTTCGTGCGAGCTGTTCGATGACTCGAGCTGCTTCAAGTGGCGGCAACGGGCGACCTTCAAGCCACTCATGCAACGTTCCACCGGCGACATATTCCAATGAGAGATATGGCAGGCCGCGATGCTCACCCACCTCGTGAATCTGCACGATGCCAGGATGTTGAAGCTGCGCAACAGCCCGCGCCTCCTGTTGCACACGCGCGAGAACTTCTTTGCTCGCGACACCTCCGGCGAGCAGCATCTTGAGCGCGACGATCCGGTTGAGAATTTGCTGTTTCGCTCGAAACACGACAGCCATCCCACCGCGTCCAATCTCTTCGAGCAACTCGTAGCCCGGTGGTGGTTCGACGGCGCGTGAGTCGTGAAACTTCCTTGGCCAGTGAACTCGTTTCCGTGCATTGCCGTCGTCGCCGACCTCCCCGTCCTCTGTTGATGATGGAGCGCTGTCGCGTCCAGATTCTTCACGCATAAGCGTTACCGCATCGTCGGCAAACACGGAATCGAGTTCCTCATCCCAGCCATCATCTTCGATTGCCCCGTGTACGGCGAAGAGTCGTTGCAGTCGATCGACGTGCTGCGGAAATCTCGTGGCGAAGTCTTCGAGTTTCGGTTTCTCTCCGAATTCTTCACGGATCAAGACCTCGTGATAGATCAGGTCGAGCAACTGCTCTTCGTTCCTAGAAAGTTGCGCAAACGCCGTACCGAGTTGTTCGACACCAACTCGCTTGCCGCTCTTCCAGCGTGTGCGAAGTTCGCCAGCCAGCATCTCAATCTGATCGCTGAGCGACGCTGAGAGACTATCGATGTTCTCGCGAATGATGATCGGCTCAACGGGAGTGTTGTCGTTTGTGGGCGAGTTCATATCAGCCTTCAAATACTTCAGACGTGCGATTGCTCCAGGCCGAGTTCTTCGGCAACGCGGTCAAGCGCTCGCGTCAGTCTCATACGGACGGTGTTGGCTTGGTCTCCGGTTGTGGCGGCAATTTGGCTCCAGTCGAGTCCCTCGGCGCGTTGTTCCATTAGCTTCAGTTCTTCGGCAGAAAGTCGGCTGCGAACTTGTTCGAGCAGTTCGCGGCTGACGAGGACTGACGCAGGGCCGGGTTGCGACGAAGCGAACTGCATTTGCTGGCCATTTTCATGGTCGATCGAGACGTCCCGGCGACCATCGCGGCGACCTGCCTGTGATCGTCGAGCCCAATCGATCACACGGTTGCGAGCCATCGTGACCAACAGTTTCAGCAGCTCTTCGGGAGTCTGGATGTCATATTGTCCTGCCGCCGTTCGGACAAAAAAGCCGGCGAGCACCGACTGGCAGATATCGATTGAATCGACCAAGCGTCGCAGGCGCGCGTCGGTCAGTCGGACTCGAATCGCTCGACGTAGTTCCGGTTCGTAGGTACGAACTAACTCTTCAGCCGCAGCCGCATCGCCAGCGCGAACTTTGCCGAGTAAATCGGCCACCGGTGTTGAACTCATCGGGCATCCTCCTTCGATTGCGAACTCTCCAGAGACGGCATCCTCCGTTCGAACCGAGGCGAAGTCTAGCCGCTCCGCGTGAGCCAGACGACTCTTTTGATCAGTCAGGCTTCGCCGGTTTCGGATCAATCGCAGAGAATCTTTTGTTATCCGTTATGTTCCGCCGTCACAATCAGAGCAGGAATGCATTTCACTCCCGCCAGGCACGTTGGTCGGTGTAAATATCAAGCGATTATGGGCGTGTGGTTAAACGATCGTCCCAAATATCTCACTCAGGACTGTGCGATGCGTAAACCGTTAAGGTTCGGTTGATCCACAGCGTGGTCGAGCCAGTGCATACCCAAGTGAAAGACAGCGAAATTGAAGACTTTTCTCAAAACTTTGTGCGACTAACAACGCGGTTACGTTAAGACCTGTGAGAAGTCGTTTAAACACAAGCCGTGCGACGCGCGTGTCGAGCGTACTCAACGCCTCTCGGAAACGTGGACTTCCCGTTTGCGATGAAGCGATTACCAAACAAAAAGGGATGAACATGAGACGGATCAGTTGGCAGAAAAACATTCGGACGTGGGTTACCACGTTTGGCATCACAATGCTCACGGGCTTTGGCGGACAGTCTTTGATGACGAGTTCGGTCGTGGTTGCCGCTGAAGACTTGGTGAAGGACGCCGCGACGGTTGAAGAGATTGCGAAAGTTTTGGATCTGAGGACGCTTCCGGTGATGGAGGGAGCGAAATTGTCGGACTCTCGCCAACTTGGAACGCTCACGTATGAGATCGAAACGGATTTAAAAAAGTCGTTCGAGTTTCATCAGAAGCAATTCCTCAAGCTCGGCTGGAAGGAGATGCCGGGGAGCCGATCGGAAGCGGCGTACGTCACCACGAATTTTCAGAAGAGCAATTTCGTCGTCACTGTGATGAGCTATGCCGGCGAAATGCCGGAAAAATCGAAGTCGTCACGTGTCTTCATCAATAATCTCGGCAATGTGCGGTTGAACAAACTGCCGATCGTAAAGGGGGCGAAGTCGTTGTATTCCGGCGACGCAGGAGTCAGTTATACGACCGACTTGAAGTTGGCGGACGCATCGGAGACGACTCGTAAGCTGTTGCTCGATGCCGGTTGGGAGTCGTATGGGTTTCACGACAATCCACCCGATTCGGTCATCCACACATTCAAGCGGAATGCGATCAAGCTGGTGGCATTCGTGAGCATTGCTCCGGCTCAAGGCGGCAAGGTTGCAGTCTCGCTCAGTGAGTCGGTGATGTCGGCAGACATTCCGGCTCCGCCGAATGCGGAGAATGTCGTCTTCAGCGATTCGACAAAATCACTTGATTTCATGACTGCTGACTCGGGCGAAGATGTCGCGAAGTTCTATCAGCAGCGGTTCGCGAAGCTCGGTTGGAAGTCGCCGACTGACAATGCGATCACAACGGATGGGAAGTTCAAACGCACGACAACCACGCAATACTTTCGTAACGAGGCCAAGGATCTGTTGTCGCTGAATGTGCAACGCCAAGAAGGTGCTCACGAAGGACGAGGCCGAGTGCGACTGACGCATGTCACGGCGACGGAACTTGCCGCTGCGGAGAAGCGAGAGAAGGAAGCGGCGGAGAAATTGATCGTCCAAAACAAAGCTCGCGAAGATGCCGCTGCGGAAAAATCGGCTGCTCAGAAGGACGCCAAGAAAAAGACGCCGAAGTCCGTCGACGGTTTTCCCGATGTCGATGCCTTGATCAAAGGAGCGGTCGGCGACGCCTTGAAAGATGGCGACGTTGATGTGGAAAAGCTTACGAAGGGACTCAACGCGAAGATCAAAGATGCTGCGAAAGATGCTGCCAAGGACGCCGGAAAGTCGTCAGCAAAAGAGGTCGTCAGCATTCCGATTCCCGACAACGTCAAGAAGGTTGAACAGCCCCGAGAGAACGTCTTGCAGATCAAGCTCCCCGCAGGCAAAGGACAGGCGGGAGCGGAACTCATTCGCGACCAAATGCTCGCCGCCGATTGGGAGTCGAGTGACGATGATAAGACGACAGCCAAGTCCGGTCATCTGACACTCAAAAAAGGACGCCAACAACTGACGATGTCGTACGTCGATACAGGCTTTGGCGATGTGAATCTCATGTTGATTGGCTTCGCGGTGAAGCTCGAACAGGGCAAGGTCGATCCGAACGCGAAGGTGCCCGTCGCGAGCTCCAAGCCGAAATCAAAGCCGAAAGCTGATGACGACTCGCCTGACGATGAACCGAAGCCGACCAAGAAGACGGCCAAGAAAAAGCCAATGACCGACAGCCGCGAAGTGAAAGCGGAAGTCAAACCGGTCGTCGAGCCCAAACGCGTTGAGAAGCCGAGTCGTGGCATCGCCAAACTATCGAAGTTGTCGAACGAAGCAAAGGTCGTCGCCAACGATGAGCCGATCGCGCTGCCGCACCTCATCGCCTATGAAGTGATCTCTGACAACCGCTGGGTGACGAAGGTTGTCGCCACCGAAAAGCCGATCAAACAAGCCTCACTGTTGGCTTTGCTGCAAAAGACCGGCACCGATGAGGGACTCGAGATCGCGTCGCCGCGAATCACTCTCGAACTCGACGATCAAGACCGCCCCGACAAAATGAGCTACACCGCACCCCAAACCATAGGCAGCGCCAACAGCAGTGGTCTTACCGGCGAAGCGATCGTCGAAGAGGGCCGAGCACGTGGCACCTTCAAATCGAAGAAAGCGTCAGAATTCTTCGGTCGTACAATCACCGGGGAAATCAGCTTCGATCTGCCAGTGCTGACTCGTCATGCGAAGCCGACGAAGCAACTCACCGACGCTCCGAAGTTGGAAAATTCCGGTAAGTTGATGGTCAACGACAAGCCGGTGAAGCTCGGCAGCGTCGTTGCCTATCAAGTCAAAGTGTTCGACGACGTTCGCACCGCAATCCTCTTCACCGAAAAGCCGATCAACATGGAGAAGCTCAAAGCCTCGTTGAAGAAAGAGGGAAACGACAGCGGCTTGTTCGAGTTCCAATCGCAAGTCAAAGTCGAAATCAACAAGGACGATCAACCCTCAATGATGAGCCTCTGGCACGACAACGCCTCGCTCAACAGCAACTCCGATTTGGTCGGTGACGTCATCGTCGAAGATGGCCGAGCACGTGGCACCGTAAAGCTCGGCAAGCCCTCCGAATTCATCGGCAAGACTTTCGGTTTCGAGATCACCTTCGATGTCGAAGTCTTACCTCTGCCGACCGAATAGCCCGATGCGACAATCTGACGAAGCCCCGATGCTCATGAACTCTTGCGCTTACAACTGGTCCAAGAACAGTAGCCGTCATTGCCGTTCCGATTGTGCATGCTCCGTTGTGGGAACTTCAAACCACGAGCCTTTCGCGTATTTTGCAGGCAAATCCCAAACGCCATCCAGATCTTGGGTGGTCCCGCATCATCGAAGCAGTGCTATCTGCTGACGCTTTGAAACACAAAGAATTAATCTATCGCGATTATGAAGACCAAGACGACAAGCACGATTACCAACTCAAAACCACTTTCATTCAAAGGAAAGTTGGGACTTTCTTGCTTCCTGCTGATCGTAATATGCATCGGTTGCGTCCCGCTGTGGTGGGGCTTTCAAGGAGTCCGCGAGGCTCGTGAATCGAACTCATGGCCCATGGTGCCAGGGAAGATTACGAGTTCCGGTGTCAAACATACGACAAGTACTCATCGTGACCGCGATCGCAATAATCGCGAACGGACCTCGCATTCGTACTCCGCGCAGATTGAGTATGAGTTCGAGATCGACGGCATCAAGCACACTGGCTCGCGAATCACGATCGTTCGCGAACAGATCGGCGATCAGGCACAAGCGAATGTCATATCTGAAAAATACGCACTCGGCACTGAGGTCATTGTTTCATACAAGCCCGATGATCCCACTGAGAGTGTGCTCGAACCAGGACGCTGGGGCGGGACGGTCTTCATGTTTGGGTTCGCAACGGCGTTCATTTTGCTACCGCTCGGGTTTTTGCGAATCATCTGGCAGCCGGGTGCGGTCAGCACAGACCTGCATCCACACACTAAAGCGGAACGACAACGTTTCGGGCTGGAGTTTCGGGAACGGTTCATCGAATGGGAACCGGGCAACCTCATTCATCTGCATCGCGATCATCTCGGCTTCGTCAAAGTTATGGCAGGAGCGGCGATTGCGGGATTGATTGGTGGTGCAATTTTCGGTGCTGCACCAGCGTTTTACTTCTTCTCGGCACGCGGCAACGTGTTCGTTTTCCAAATTTATCTTGCTGTGTCAAGCATACTGGCTTTCGTCGGTGCGGTATGGTTAGGGCTCGACAACCGCCGCCGTGACACGGTCATCGACTGGGGACGCGAGACTGTTCGTGCTCAAGTCGGTTGGTTCGCGAGCGAGTACACGTTCGATGAGATTCGAGATGTCACGCTGCAAATTCCTCAGCCAGCGAAGTTAGACAAAAACAATTCTGACGGTGTGACAAAAACGTATGCCGCTCGTGTGCGGCTGCGAGTTGGCGGCAAGAACTACATCGTGCTGGAGATCGAATGCGATCGCGATGATCTCAAACGAGCACGAGCAAACTTGCAGCCCATCGCACAGCAGCCTCAAGATACCGTTGGCTTGACCACCAATTGCGAGCCGATTCTTCACTTGACTCCGTAATTTTCGGTGAAATCCGTGTCCAACGCTCGACAGCGTTCAAAGATATTGGACACGGAATTCACAGAGGATACGGAAGGCAGATGACTTCGTAGCGGACTCCGATCATCGTGATCACTCAGCGGACGGTTACGAATTCGTGATAGTTCAGCAGGACGTGTACGAGATTTTCTCTTGCTCGTAATCGTGGATCAGAGGACGGGGCAAGCGAACTGTTTAAGCCGGTTGTCGTGGGAGTCAGTTTGCTGATGTCGGTTAGCGCGGTCGCTTGGCGTTGCAGGAACGGTTCGATCTTCGCGACTTCACTTGGCTGTGGAGATCGCGACAAGACACGCTCGAAGGCCGAGCGAATGAAGTCGGCATCGCTGATTGGCGCGGCTCCTGTCTGCGATTGCGATAACTCACGAGCGAGCAAACGAGATTGCGTCAGTGCGAGCGAACTGTTCGCGAGCGACAACGCTTGCTGTGGCATGATGCTATCAGTTCGCTCGAAACACTCGGCGGCAGATGGACCATCGAAGAGTTCCAGCATTGTGGCTTGATCGTCGGGCGTGTGGCGGAAATACAAGCTGCGTCGCGGAGCAGTGTCGGCAGAGACTGGATCGAGTTCCGGCCCGCTGAAAGAACGATCCAGTCCGTTCGTTAGCGACCACAGTGTGTCACGCACGACCTCTGCATCCATGCGACGAATGTTGGCTCGCCAGTAGTAACGATTGTCGGCATCCGAAGAAGGTTGACCATTATTAGCCCGACTCGCAAGCGAGGGTGCGAGTCCATATTCGGGTTTCAAAACCTGATCACGTTCGATCCCTCGCTCGCGCATCGGGCTAGTTTCGGAAGACGATCGGCGATACGTCGAGCTCGTCACCATCAGCCGATGCAGGTGCTTCATGTTCCAACCGGATTCCATGAACTCGACTGCAAGCCAGTCAAGTAATTCCGGATGCGTCGGCTTTTTACCGTTGAGTCCAAAGTTGGCGACGCTGGGCACGAGTGCGGTTCCGAAATGTCGTTTCCAAATGTGATTGACGGCAACTCGCGCGGTCAGCGGGTTGTCCTTGTGAGTAATCCACTTCGCGAGCGCGAACCGTCGGCCCGTGCTTGTGGTGGGATAGGTCGGTCCGATCGGCGTGTAGGTCGCGTCTTCTTTCGCTGCATTTGTCTTTGCTGTTTCGACAGCGGTGTGAATGGTCGTCAGTTTGGCTTCGGCGGCTTTGAGTGCCTCTTCTTGTTTTGGAGTTGGGTTCTGAGATTTGGAATTTAAAAGCTCGAATTTCAAGGCATCCAATTGTTGCCTCGCCCGCAGCGCTTCGAGTTCCGTTTTCTCCAGCACAACGAGCCGTTCAGCGCGACCGGCATCGTAGCTCAGGCGGCTCGCCTGAGTTGGATTCGTTCCTGCTCCGGTTGTTGCTGATTCACTGACCGGGTTCTGACGAACTGCCTGAGTTACGTCCGCAGCGATTCGTGCCTCAATGGCAACCGCCTCCGATCGAGCAACGTCGATCAACTTCGTCGCTAAAACGGCATCGGACTCTGCCGTTCGCATCGCGAGTTGCAACTCTTCGAGGCTCGGTTCAAAGGGAACGATCTTTAATGACGTGAACTCCGCCAGTCCTGCGTGACACCACAATGCAAAGCGGCCAGGTTGTCGTGGTGTTGGCATCGCGTAAGTCAATTTCAATTCGCCATTGACCCAAATCTTTAATTCTTGGCCGCGAGCGGTGATCTCCAAGTTGATCTCTTCACTGAGTTTTAGCGGCGTCGCGACGATTCCCGCAGCCGGATAGTGCTCAACCCCTTTCGTACGATGAAAGGCTTGAACGCCGGAACTATTGGCATTGACGTGCGTGTAAACGGCTTGAGCCTCTTTCAATTCGACCATGTCGAAGAACATTCCAACCGAGCCATACGCACCTCCAGGCAGCGTGCGATATTTCAGTGTGGCTTTGAAATCCTGCGGATGAGTTGTCTGCGTGGCGATCGTCA
The DNA here is from genome assembly GCA_026400935.1 of Planctomycetia bacterium. Taxonomy (GTDB): domain Bacteria; phylum Planctomycetota; class Planctomycetia; order Planctomycetales; family Planctomycetaceae; genus SXKJ01. The sequence goes on from JAPLNX010000402.1 coordinate 8,447, forward strand.
AGAAGTGGCCGGGTGATTTCAGCTTGAGCTTTTGGTCTTCAACGGCCCAATCACCGCTGAGGATCTTCCAGATGTCTTTGTTGTGCGCCGTGAAGTGGTCGTCGAGGTAGGTCGGGAACTCCTGTCCGTCTGAGCGTTCCGGATGGGCAAGAGTGCCCGTCTTACGTTTCATTGCCTCAACTGCCGCATGCTTTTTGATGACATCGGCTTCCGCTTGGGTGATCGCGGCCTTCGCATTGTCAATCAATTCCTGCCGACGTTCGGGACGCAGGTCGGGGTAATAGGCAGTGAGCGGCAACGCGATCTGTTCGATCGGCGACAGCGGCAGATTCAAAACACTCGGTACACCGGGCTTGAGCGGTTTATCGGTGACGGGATTCTTCTCGTTGCCACGATCAAACAGATACGTCGGCGTGGTGAGGTCTGCGTCGAAGACCCAATCATCGCCGTCCTTCAACGTGTGACCGGGAGGTGCTCCGGTTGGCCATTGTCCCGCGATGACCTCTCTCTTACCAACAAGCTGATCGGTCCGGACGTTGTGCGGTTCAAAGAACGCTCGCAGCCGAAAATACTCTTCTTGGGCAAGCGGGTCGTACTTATGGTCGTGACAGCGGCAACACTTGAACGTCAGGCCCAAAAACGCAGAACTGGTGAACTCGACGGTGTCCTGCAACCAGACGTTACGATTAAAGACGTAATAGTGCCGACCGAGGAAACCGTTTGCTCGGCCGATGTCGCGATCACCGGGGGCGACTTCGTCCGCAGCGAGCATCTCGACGATCATCCGGTCATAGGGCTTGTTCGCGGCGAGCGATTCGATGATCCAGTCACGCCAACGCCAGATGTGCCGACGGCTGTTGCGGAGTTCGTTGCCACCGCGGCTCCCGTACCAATCGCTGTAACGCCAGATATCCATCCAATGCCGCGCCCACCGCTGTGCGTGCTCCGGCGATTCCAGCAGCCGATCAACTATACGTTCGTAAGCATCCGGAGAATCGTCGTTCAAGAACTCCTGCAATTCATCGGATGTCGGCGGCAGTCCGACGAGGTCGATGAAAACTCGCCGCAACAGAGTGGCCTTGTCAGCGACGGACAGTGGACTCAGACCTCGTTGAAGATGCTCGGCAGCGATAAATGAATCGATCGTATTCACGGATTGCATGCGGCCAGCTTGCGCTACGGAGCGAATTGGCTTCTTAAACGCCCAATGATCTCGCGGGTCGGCGACCGGTTCGTCATCAGGAGCCTTTGCGCCAGCGTCGATCCACTTCCGCAGTAGTTCAAGTTGTTCTGGTTTGAGCGGTTCACCGTCGATCGGCATTTTTGTGCGACCGTTGGCCCCTAGGATCGCTTCGATGAGTAAGCTCTTGGCAGAATCGTTCGCGACAATCGCCGAACCGCTCTCACCCCCTTTGATCAGGAACTTGGCGGTATCGAGCCGCAGGTTTCCCTTTTGCCGCAACGGGCCGTGACACGCGACGCATTTCGCGGTGAGCAGCGGTTTGATGTCGCCGAGGTAATCGACATCAACAGCTTTTGACGATGTCGGCGTCAGTGACAACAAACAAGCAATCAGCAACCAAGTTCGACTCATCGTGCGGCCCGCCGGAGGTTGAGTGGCAAACGCGAGAGGCGAAAGATAACCAACGTCGCCACGGAACGGCATTGAGACCACATTGTCCTCGTCGCACGATTCACCAACTCGGACGAATGTGAGAGCATCAGAAACTATTGGACTCTCAATTAACTTCCCCGACCGGATCAACAGGTAGATATCGTAATTCCGCCTTTTGGTATTTCTCTGAATCGATCAACTTCAACACGCTGTCAAGATATGGGAACTTGGCCTCGGCGAGATTGTCCTTCGTGTAGAGCGAACGAAAAAAATCGGCTCGCTTGGGGACAGGAGTCGTGCCGTGATGACTAATGTTGTCGAGCGTTTGATTGTTGCGAATCATTAGGTCTCGAACCGACTTCGCTCGCTTATCGAATTGCTCATTGATCAGTCGGTTGATGACTTCGTTGGTTGGTTCTTCTCCGACATCGAGCGTTCGTTCGATCGGCGGCAATGTCTTTAGTAAATAGACGAGCAACATCTTCGGACGCGGATCGAGGCTGACTGCAACGTGATCGAACTCGTGACGCAAGAGCCAACTGGTCCAAATATCCGGAGACTTCTTTTGCGCCGGCATCCTCACGATGTGAGTCAGGACGATCTTCTCTTCCACTTGATTGACAAGAATCTTCAACTGCCAGCGTCCTTGTCGTTTGTTCTTGATCAGGTCAAAGCGGTACTTGCGGTCTTCTTGTAAATGAAAGTCGGCCCAGCCACGTCCACTTTTTGCGAACTCGCCTTTGGAGTCATATTCGACTTTGACTTTGCCTTCCTCGATGAGCTTTTTGACTTCATCGGGGGCGTTGTCATCCGGGATTAGCTCGCCGGAAGAAGAGTCTTCAACGTTTTCCTTTGAAGTTTTTTCCGATTTCGTTTGCGGAGTGGCTGTCTCTTGGCCAGCCGCAATCTGCGGAAGACTCATTGCTGCAACACTGAAGAGCACCAAGAGACGGAATCCCGCATCAATCACTCGGTACGCGGATTGACTGCGAAGGCTGGTCATTGATGGAAGATGCTCTCGTGTTGGCGATTGGTGATCAGCAAATGGCGTTACAATGCCCCACCAAGCTTGTCTCGGTGGTTACAAGGTTTTTGCACTACGATCTGATACCTATTTGTTGGCATGGTGCGGAAGCCTTAACCCACTGAGACAAGCTCAGCGGGGTGCCTCTGTTTCGACGACCGATGCGAGCGTAGTCCAAATGCTCGCACACGTCAGGACAAGTCTCGCGACGTAAAAACTCGATCATTTCGCGAGCATCATGCGGGCCACTCGTTCTAACCGGACATCCGGATCATCTGGAACGAGATCGGTGAGGCAGGTCGGGATCCACGCGGGCTTCGAGATCTTGTTATCCGGCAGCGACGAGAGTTTCGGCAGCTTGATCTCCGAAATGACGTTGTCGAAGGCAGCCGCATCGGTCACTCGCAGGTAAAGCCGTTTGTTGGTGATGAGCTTCGACAGATCGCCTGCAAACTCTTGGCTCAGGCCCAGCCAGATGATGAGGTTCGGATCGGCCCGCAGTGCGAGTCCTTGTTCGCCGCGCGTCGACGTTAAGTCAGCCAACAGCGTTTGCAGTTGCGGGATCGTCGTGCCGTCGTGACCGCGAATGTAATCGACAATCGCCCCGGGAATGTCGCCGCTCTGCGCGAGCGTCTTCCATTCTTCGTCCTCGTCATCGTCGTCCAGATCGGTTGGGTCGAACGTAAACGGCTGGTCCGCGATCTCGTCTTCTTTCCCCGCGTCCGCCGCCTTCTGACGTTGCTCCGCTTCGAGCATTTGCAGCACGCGGCTGTCCGGCGTCGCTGGACGGCAGCGGCCGCGAGCCCATTCGCGCAGTTGAAAAATCTTTTCTTCCATCGTGACCGACAGCGGTACGGTCTCCTCGCACGCCTTGTCGAGCACCGCCTGAGTCACGCCATCTTCGCGGCCATACGATTCGACCATCGCCGACAACACGACCTGCTCCAGTTCGGCACCGCTGTAGCCTTCGCTCTTCTCCGCCAGCTTGCCAAGATCGAAATCGTCGGGCGTGAATTTGCGCTTGCGGAGATGAATCTCCAGAATCTGTTTGCGTTCGTGATAGTTGGGCAGATCGACGAAGAAGAGTTCGTCGAAGCGTCCGCGACGCAACATTTCCGGCGGCAGTCCGGTGACGCTGTTCGCCGTCGCCACCACGAACACCGGAGCCGGGTTCTCCTGCATCCAGGTGAGGAACCGCCCCATGATGCGGACCATCGTCGAATCCGATCCCGCTTCACCGTTCGCACCGGCAAAGCCTTTTTCGATTTCGTCCAACCACAGCACGGCGGGCGAAATCATCTCCATCAGGCTGAGCACGTCACGCATGTTTTTCTCGGACTGCCCTTTGTCGCCGCTGAGCAACGTCGCGACATCCAGCCGCACGAGCGGAAACGCCAGCATCCGCGCAATCGCTCGCGCGGTGAGGCTCTTGCCGCAACCTTGCACACCCAGCAGCAACACACCTTTCGGCGCGGGGATGCCACGTTGCCGAGCCACTTCGCTGAACGCCATCGAACGTTTCGCGACCCAATCCTTCAATGCGTCCAAGCCGCCGATATCTTTGGCCCCTTCATTCAGCTCTTGGAATTCGAGCATCTCCGAGCCTTGGACCATCACCTTCTTTTCGGAGATGAGCTGCGCATAGATGTCGTCGTCGATCTCTTTACGTCCGATGAATGCACGGGCGAATGATTTTCTTGCCTGCGCCGACGTCAGTCCAAGCATCGTCTTCAACAACCGTTCTTCCTGCTCTGGCGTCGGCACGAGCGGAATCCGGCGACTCGCATTCTCAGCCGTCATCGCCGCGTGCAACTCGGCCGACAACTCGAGCAGCCCCGGCAACGGCAAATCAAACTTGAGCGCATCCTTATGCAACTCAATCGGAATCTCCGCGTCCGGCCCCATGAACAGCAACGTCTTGCTTTGCTCGATCAATGTCGGCGCGAGATCCCGCAACTGCCTCACGATTTGAGGGTCCGACAGATACGGCCGAAAATCCTTCAATAAGAAAAGCTGCTCGTGCGGAAAGTCCACGACGTGCCGCAAGAACTCCGTCGGATCAATCAACGACGGCCCGCCAGCCTTCAGCGGCGGATGTGCTCCGCGAGTCACCGTCCAAGTGACTAACCCGCGATCCATCTCCGCGGCCAACGCGGCAATCTCCCCTTCCCAACGTTCTTCCTCCCACGTGGTGAGGAACATCATCGAGAAGTGCGACAAGATGCGTGACTTGAGTTGAGCGATTGTGTCTGAAGCAGCCATAGCGGTAGCCGATCAAAGATTCGACGGCACCGCAAGTCACTGAGGTTGCCGACAAGGAAACTATCAAGACCTTGATCGAGGTTGGACATGTGCGACAAAAAGTAGGCGAGAAACCTTCGAAGGATGCCCTGGTTCCTTTCACCGCTTCGTGAAACTCATAACGGTATCGGTTGTGACGATATTGGTAACGCCTACAATGCTTGCCGTCATGGTGGCGGCTGAAATGGCTGCCGCTGAGATTTGGTCGAGCGAGTGGATTGCTCGACATTTTCACAAGTCATCGTGTCTCGCTTGGCGGCGATCTCACGAATGTCACAGGAGTTTTGTCATGGCCTTTACACTGCCCGATCTGCCGTATGCCGAGAATGCCCTTGAGCCGCATATCGATGCGAAAACGATGAACATTCACCGCACGAAGCATCATCAGACTTACGTCACCAACCTCAACGGCGCGATCGAGAAGCATCCGGAATTGGCTTCAAAGTCGGTTGAGGATTTGTTGCGAGGTTTGTCGAGCGTACCAGAGGATATTCGTCCGGTTGTTCGTAACCACGGCGGCGGACACGCCAATCATGCATTATTCTGGACCATTCTAAAGCCGAATGGTGGCGGCGAACCGACTGGTGAACTGGCCGCAGCGATCACCGCTCAATTGGGCGGATTCGCAGCGTTCAAAGAGGCGTTCTCCAAGGCGGCGACCACTCGCTTTGGCAGCGGTTGGGCTTGGTTGTCAGTCGATGGCGGCGGACGCTTGCTCGTCGAAAGCACAGCGAATCAAGACTCGCCACTTTCCGAAGGTCACACTCCGATTCTCGGTATCGATGTGTGGGAGCACGCTTACTATTTGACGTACCAGAACCGCCGACCGGATTACATCGGTGCGTTCTTCGCGGTGATTAACTGGGACGAAGTCGCTCGCCGGTATGCGGCAGCGAAGAAGTAATGAAGTCGAGATAGCACACGGTTTGAAAAACCGTGCTACGAGAAAAAATGAAGCCCGGTCTCCCGTTAAGTGACCGGGCTTTTTTCGTAGGGAGAGTCGCTTGCTCTGCGATTTGCTAACGACCTTGGATATGAGCGAACTATTGATTCGCACCACCAACGGTGCTACCGGTGCCAGCTCTACCAGAGCGGATTTGTTGTTGGTTGATGTTGCGGAGCGCTTGGCGTCCATCGTTCAAACCTTGCAGGCCGCCGGCGTCTGTAAACTTCGCCATTTCGATAATGGCTGGGCCCATCAAGAACATAAACACGGCAGGCATCAAGCAGAACACAGTCGGAAACAACAACGAGAACGACGCTTGGTTGGCTCGCTCGTCGGCTCGTTGACGCAAGCTCTCACGCATGGTGTCGGAGTATTCGGTGAGTGCGTCGGACACGCTCGTTCCCATCCGTTCGGTCTGTGTGATGAGCGATACGAATGAGTCAACTTGGGGGATGTCGATTCTTTCGCCGAAGTTCGTGAGTGCTTCGTTCAGCGTGCCAACTTTGGTTTGATCAACAACGATCGACAACTCTTGAGCCAGCGCGGGATAAACAGGCTTTAAGTCGCGAGCGACTCGGGCAATCGAATCTGGAACGGTGAGACCTTGGCTCACGCACATGTTGAGCATGTCCATCATGTCGGGAATCGCGAGTTCGATATCGGTACGGCGTGTCTTCGCTCGACTGCGAACAACCAGTGCGGGAACGGCCCAAGCGAGTGCCGCCAATACGAGCGTTCCCAGCAATAGCGGGCGTTCGATGACTCTCGGCAACACCGCGACCAACAGGCCACCACCGAGCAACGCGCCAATCATTAAGACAAATCGAGTGGCCGCCAAATTCTCCAAAGCGTGCGGTGCATAGTCACCCGTTTGCTTCAGTTCGCGAGCCAGCGCCTTCTTTGAGTCTTCTGTTTCTGGCAAGAAAGAAGCGAGTACTGGCGTTGAAGAGCCAAAGGCGTAATCGCTCGTATCGACCGACGGAAAGTCTTGTGGGTCCATGCGCGGGATCACCGCACTCCCGCGCCAACCAGATTGAGTTGATGCGGAGAACAGCGTGCGGTCTTGCCAAGTGGTTGCTCCCGAATCGGGCGACTGATAGGCCCGAACTCGACTGTTGTTGTCAGTTTTTCTGGAGTTCTGCGCGGCCTCTGTGACAGCACCTGCTGCAGCGATATTCGACGCTGTTGAGGGCATCATCGCAGTGATCGCTTGCGGTTTGACGATCGACAGATGCGGCGTGTCGACAGCGATGTTCGTAGCATTTTGTAGCCGTTCTGTGTGTCGTTGCTCGGCCCCTTTTAATTCCGCCTGCAAACGATCAAGTCGAGCAACCTCTTCGTGAGGCCGCTGCGACAGCAGTTTCTCACGACGCCGACGGCGGAAATATTGAGTCAACGCCAACGCGACGATCACTCCGCAGAGGCTGTAAAACGCGATCAAAAATCCGGTTACTGTGGTCATGGTATTGTGGCCGTTCAATCAAACGCTCACGGTTTGAAAAACCGTGCTACAAAAATCGTGGAGTGTCGTTGTTGAGTGTGGCGGAATCGCAAAGCAACACAATTCGGAGTGGCAGAACATCACCGCTACTTTAGGTTCGCTGGCTGCCTCGCAGGATCGACAACACGATGATCGAGCCGAGCAGGTCCAAGATCACCGCCGAGATGGTCATGAACTTACCCCAGTAGGTGCTCATCAATTGGCTCAGGTAAGTTGGTTCGCGCAGCATGAAGAACATAATGATCAGCGGCGGTAAGGCGAGCATCAGGATGGCCGTCCAACGGCTGCCGATTGTGATGGCTCGGAGGCGTCCCAGGAACAACAGGCGATCACGAATTGTTTGAGCCAAGCGTTCGAGGACCATAACGAGATCACCGCCCGTCTCTTGATGCACGGCAAGTGTCGTCACCAAAATGTTCAACGCGACGAGTCCCGTTCGTTCTGGCAAATCTCGTAGTGATGACGCGACGTCTTCGCCCATTTGCATTCTGCGAGCACAAACTCGCAACTCTGGGCCAAGTGGTTCCGGAGTGTCATCCGCGACCATCGCACAACATTGATCAATGCTCCGTCCAGTCTTGGCTGAGCGAGCCAATTCTTCAATCATTCCGGGCAACTGCTGAGTCATCAGGCGTTGCCGTTTCATACGAGTGAACATCACAAACAATAGCGGAATGATCGAACCCATAATGAGGCCGATCGTGGCCGACAACAGGTTCTCTTGAAACACGAGAATCAAACCGCCGAACACGATGCCCGACAACATGCACAGCATGATCACAACCGTCGGGGAAATATCGAGGCCCGACTGAAGCATTAGTCGATCGAACGATGAGTTGATCTGATTGCTCATCCGATCGTCAGCGGTTCCAGCAAAACGTTCTTGCTCACGTAGGATGCCAGCGAAGTTTGGCTGCGATTCGATCGGTCGGTAGATAGGGAGGTCAACGGCCATGAGGGCGACCCTTGGTTGTTTTTGATTTCAGGTCAAAACTTCGATGAAACGTGAGCAAGTGCCGCATTTACGCCGAGGCTTCGCGTCAGTGACGCTTAAACGCCTGGTCGGTAATTTGCTCCGGAGGAAAGTTCGCGAGCTAAGAACAAACCTTTTGGTGGTTCGTAACCGACTGCGTTTAAACGCTTGAAGCAGAGTGGTTCGTGCCCCGTCGAATAGAAGGATCCGCGAGACCGGCCATCAGGTCCGATCCCCGTCATGCGATATACAAAAATGTCTTCGATCTGATAAACGCCGTCGCGGCAACCACACAGTTCAGAGATTCGAGTCACTTTGCGTTCGCCTGTGCTGAGTCGCGACATGTGAACCATGAGATGAATGGCCGACGCGATGTATTGTCGAGCGACCATTGTCGGCAGATCAACACCGGCCAACGCGACCATCATTTCCATGCGGTCAAGTGCGTCACGCGTATCGTTCGCGTGCAACGTGCTCATCGAACCTTCGTGGCCAGTGTTCATGGCTTGCAGCATTTCGAGCACTTCGCCACCACGAGCTTCGCCAACGATGATGCGATCAGGCCGCATTCGCAGGCTGTTGCGGAGTAACTCACGTTGTGAAATTTCTCCTTTTCCTTCGACGTTGGCGGGACGCATTTCCAATGACACAACGTCTGGTTGCTGAAGCTGCAATTCAGCCGTTTGCTCGATCGTGATGACCCGTTCGTTCGGCGAAATGAAGCGACTGACGTTGTTAAGCATCGTCGTCTTGCCAGCACCGGTACCACCGCTGATGAGTACGTTCAGTCGGCCGCGGATTGAAAGAATCAAAAAGTCCGCCATCTCTGGTGCAAGCGAGCCGAGTCGCACCATGTCCTCGAACATCAATGCGCGTGACATGAATTTACGAATCGAGATCGTTGGCCCTTTGAGTGCGAGCGGTGGGATGACCGCGTTGAGACGAGACCCGTCTGGCAACTTCGCATCGACCATCGGTGAGACTTCGTCGATACGGCGACCGGCTCTACCTACTAGGCGATGAATTAATCGCAGCAGGTGTTGGTCGTCGGCAAACTTGATGTCGGTCGCTTCGAGCAAACCTCGACGTTCGACGAAAACTCGATCAGCACCGTTGACGAGCACGTCACTCACTTCCGGATCGTTCATTAACGGTTCGAGCGGCCCGAAGCCGTAAATCTCATCCATGATTTCGCGGACCATGATATCGCGATGTTCTGGCGGCAGTGCAACCGCCTCCATCGTGCAGAGATGCGTGGCCAACGAACGGAGTTGATTCCGTAGTTCGTTCTCGTTGAGCGATCCCGCTTTCGACATGTCGATCGCGTCAATCATACGTCGATGCAAATGAGTCTTCAGGCGTTGAAACGCTTGTCGCGGATCGCCCGGCTTCTTGATGGTTGCTTCCATAATGTTGTTCCTCGTTTCGTCAGGCTTTGGTTTGAGGCTCTCGAAACGAATTCTTTCTAAGTCATGCAGTTCAGTTTGTGAGCCGCAATTTGTAGAGGTAACGATTGCCCGTTTGTCCGTCGGGTTCTTTGTTTTCTGTTTCTGTTGCTGAACTCGCCGCCGGACTGTTCGCGCCAGAAACTTCCGAAGCGACAACAGCAGATCGACTGGTCATCACTGTCGGCTGCAAAACGATCTCGACGACGTTTTCTGAAATTTCAGTCGCCGACATGACTCGTCCGGCAACAATGCCAATACAGCGGAGTTGTGCGACTTGCGAGTTCGTGCTGACGTCGGCTTGATCGTAAAGCAAACAGGCTCGCGGTTGTCCGATCATCCGTCGCAAAGATTCGCCGACAGTCCCAGCATCTACGCCCCTCAAGCCGGTCAACGTGAGAGATCCGTGATTCAACATCAGCTCGCCATCAAATGGTTCCAGATCGTGAGCCGACCAGCCATTGGCAATTTGATATCGCAAATCGTCGTTCGTCAGATCGGTTCGCAATGCGACTACGAACGCATTGCCGTCGGGTGTTTTGCTCTTGGGTGAAACCGTTCTCAGCACAATTTCTGGTATCCCGTCCTGCTCTTCGCTCACCGTTCCGTCGATTGGATCAAACGCAAAACGATCGTTGCCGCGTCGGCGTTCGATATCTCGCTTCCATGTCGGCATCGAATCGCCGCGTTCATCATTGCCGCCATCGCTGTTATTGTCGGCATTCGGTTTTGTACGGGAGTTCGGCTTCTTTGATTGTTTCGAGATCGGACGGACGTGTTGGATTGCGTCCGAAAGAATGGCGATTGGCAATGTCGGAATCGGCAGGTTGTCGATTGATCGGAGTCCAACCACGTGGTTGTCCAACGAGGCCTCCGCGATCGCAACCACATCTGCTGAGTTTGGGCCGGCCAGCGTACGGAATGGCAAACTAACCGGCCATTGACGATCGTTGGTCCGACGAGCGCTCACGACAACGGTCGTTGGATTCTCGTTCGTCTCAATGAAGATTGACTCGCCGGTGATTTCGTCGATCGACAACCTGCCGATACGCACATCCCCGTCGTCATCGGTGTTGAGCAGAAGTGGATCGCCGATTGCGAAGTTCTCCGCTGCGATACGAGCGGCCGCTAAACGAGCCTTCATCACGTGAGACTGCCGATTATGGTGCTCTCGCAAAAGGTCATCGTTTGCCAGTTCACGTCCCGCCGCCAAAGCTGCCGCTTCTGCCGCAGTTCTCAATTCTGTGTGAGCGGTGTCCAACCACAAGCGATCGACGACCAGCGCTGCACCGCTCAAAATGGCGACTAGCGCTACCGCGATTGCCGGCATCATGCTGCCGGATCGTGCGGACGCTCGGAGCTTCGAGTTGAACCGGGGAAGGTGTCGCATCGGAGTCAGTCACGAGGTTGTTTCGGAGGGAATAAACGGCGGTGACCAAATTTTAGACTCTGGTCATGAGGCTTTGTCTCGATCAATCACGCAAGGCCGTGGGGCCCCGCGTTTTCGGGGTCGCTCGGAGAATGGAACTCGTCCGGGAACGAATTCCGCGTTGAGTCGCTCCCGAAGCACTCGTTGGAATATCGGGGTCGGCAGAAGGTACAGGCGCATCACCGGAGGGTGAGGCACCACGATCCCCCTTCGATGATTCAAAAACATCGGCGGGATCAAAGTCATCCCCATTTGGGCCGTTGTAGTCGCTAGAACCTGAGTAGCCACCACCCCAGTAACCACCTCCGGCCCCATATCCATTCCCGTATCCGCCGCCCGCACCCGACCCCGCTGGCCAGTCTCGTGTCGGAGAGTTGTAGATACCGTTGATTGATCCCCAGCCACCTCCGTTACCACCCCAGCGTGCATTTGCGCTACCGTCCCATTTCTTTCCGTTTTTATCCCATTGACTCGCAGCTCCTCCGCGGGCTCCTCGGAACGATTCGGTAATAAACGGCTTCTCTGGATCCGGTTCCGCATTTCTTGCGGCTGGTTTCTTAATACCCAAGACCTCCCACAACGTTGCGCGATCGGCATTGTTTAAGGCTACTCCGCCATCACCTTCGCCGGCCGGATTGTAGCTTAATGAAAGCGTTCCTTTGGCTTGGGTGACTAACACAACATTAGTCTGTTCCGGAGCTAACTCCAGCGTCACCGCGTTGCCAGTTGCCAGAACCGGACCTTGTCGAAAGTTCTTGTTGAGTGCCAATACCTTAACCCCTTTAAGTAGTGTCATACTCACGCCACCTAAGCGGTTAATACGGGGGTCAAGGGTGCTGCCTGCTTGACTATCGAGTGTGAAATGGACGTCAACATAGTTGCCCGGCTTAACGAGGCCATCCACCATCTCAGCAGAATTCTTAACAGGGATCGAGATTGCTTGCATTCCATCGGCGACTGTGAGCGGGGCGTTTTCTCCGGGTTCATATAGTTGCGTCCCACGCAACGGGCTGCCCGCTTTGATCGGCTCTTTGAGCACGCGACCCACGATAACTCGCTCGCTGCGAAGCATGTCTTCTTTTAGTTCGGCTTCGGGCCAAGGCCCCATGCCAATGTGTTCTCGAGTGATCTTTGTGCCTGGCGACAAGTTTGCGGTTGCCATCGGAATGGTCACTCGCCGAGGGCGTTCGATTTTCTTTTCGACGGCGAACAAGCCACGAACAACATAGATCCCGATCAAGCCTGTCACAGCTAATAGCATTAGCATGGTGACTTTTGCCGGAGTGAGTTTCACTGTTGATTCTCCTTCTTCTCTGTCCGAGTTATTCTCGGATCATACATGTTTCCGACAACAATTGGCGTCCCTGTAAGCTATAGCCGATTGGCCACAACAAATCGGGAGCTGCTGACCCCATATCAACGGTCACTGCGACGGCCACAACATCCCCTGATCGTTCACCTATTATCGCATCAACTTGTAATGACTGATGAAATCGTGGGTGTAACACTTTACGAACTTCATCTTCGATGTCTTGTTGACTGACGCCTGGCAGGGTCGCTTTTCTGGCAGCCACTCGACTCGCTTCGACGACTTCTCCGCGAGCGAAAAACAACAGTGTGAATTCAAACAGTCCGGTAAGAATCAGCAACAAAATGGGCAACGTCAGCACCAACTCCATGCTGAGAATGCCATAGCGACGATGCTTTGGTCGTTTTGAATCGCTCAGTAGAGGGGCGGAACGTTTCATGATCGCTCGTGGAAATAGCGATGCGGGTCCATCCGCTCAAAACAATAGGCATACATCGTTAGAACTGCGGAAACTTCGGCAGCTTGTACAACACGACTAACCACGTCGCTAAAGCTACGGGAGGGGCGTAGCCCATCACTCGACGCCTTGCTCGCTGACCGGCGGTTTCTGCCGCTACTGGCTGTCCTTTCGGCGCGTCGCTGGTCACGACATAAGTTTCTTTTGTGCGATAAAGACCTTTGGTGAATGCACTGACAAGCATTACTCCGATCGTGCCGAGAATGACGAGGACCGTGCTCATCACTAATACAAAACAAGTTAGTTTGAAGCCGATCCAGACGCTCAACGCGCCCATCAATTTTACGTCACCGCCGCCGCCGCCACCGATCATCCATAAGACCCACAGCAGTCCGAAACCTGCCGCGAATGCCGCCGCCGCGTCGATCAATCCTGGTGAACCGATCCCATTGCCCAATTGATTGAAGATTAATTGATACACGATGCCAGCACCGAAGAACGGCAGCGTCAGTTTGTTGGGAATCTTTTTAATGCGGATATCCATGATTGCCGCAGATGCCGTGAAAACGCCGACCGCGACCAAAAACACGACCAATTGCGGGCTAATTTCGACCATGAGACATCCTCGTTGAAATGGGCTCGGATCAACGCACACGTCGGAGCGATCGATCAAGTGCGGGAAAGATACAACCAGTTTGTCAACGCGGTTGTTGGTTCGGTTCGCGTGTTACCTCTTTTCCTCGTTGATTATTGTCCCTAACTGCGCTCAACCGACTATTCTGTTCGCAGAGTACAACTGAATTGAGAGGTTTCAATTCGTTCAATTGTTGTGATTGACACAATCCCGATAATCGGAACTCAACGGCGTTGTCAGACACTCGGCGGTTCTGGAAGATGCTTAACCTTGCCTTTCAATGGATTTACCACCGAGGCACAAAACGGAGTTGTGGTAAGCAATGTCTAAACTAATTGCGGCATCGGCCGTAGTCAGGCTTTCTGAGGCGAATCAGCAAGGACAATTAACAATGAGTTTGAATCAATCAGATTTTGCTTGGCCTGATCAGGGCACCAGCGCAGACGAACTGCTGGCGATTGCGACTGACGCTGCTCGCCAGGCCGGAGCGATCTTGTCTGATTGGGCCGGGCGATTCACAGTTAGCGAAAAAAGTCCCGCGAATCTCGTCACGGAAGCGGACCTTGCTTCGCAGGATCGGATTCATGAACTCATTCATGGCCGATACCGCGACCACAATTTTTTGGGTGAAGAAGGGCTTTCGGAAACTAACAGCGATTCGCCGTGGCGTTGGGTGATTGACCCGTTGGATGGGACGTCCAACTATGTGCATGGTTTCCCGTACTATGCGGTCAATATCGCGTTGGAGTTCAATAAACAGTTGATGGTTGCCGTGACGTTTGACCCGAATCGCGATGAACTTTTTACGGCAATTAGAGGTCGCGGAGCGGTCGTTAACGGGCGTCCGATTCGACCAACTCGCGTGACGATCCTGCGCGAGGCGATGGTTGTCGCAAGTATGCCCGTCGCTTGCCGTCCAGAACATCGCGCTGTGAAACAGTGGCTCAACGTTATGCCGCATGTGCAAACAGTGCAGCGAACGGGGTCGGCAGCCCTGAACCTCGCTTATGTTGCAGCAGGGCGGCTAGATGCGTTTTGGTCTGGCAGTTTGAAGGCGTGGGACATGGCCGCGGGGATCTTGCTGGTTCAAGAATCGGGTGGCCGGGCGACTCAAATGAGCGGACAGCCGGTTGATATCGAAGTTCCGGATTTGCTCAGCAGTAACGGTTCGCAGATCCATGAAGCACTGCAACAATTGTTGTGATTGCAGCGATGATGCGTTGTGCGAATCGCGCAAGCTTTGGGGAACCTGCTGTTGAGCGTTTCGAGAAGGAAGTATATTGCCAGCATACCATTTGCAATCAAACAGCCTGATGGCAAATCCTTGGAAACTGAACATCGTGTTTCGATTAATCACTTGCTGACCACACCTCGAGTTGTGCTATGCCCTTTGACTGGAACCACTCTGATCGACGAATGACATCGCGATTGGCTGGCATCGCGGTGATCGTTGTTGCCATTCTTTGCAGCGTACTTTTGTGGTCAACTGTGGCGGTCGCGCAGAATGCGGCAGAAGCAAAACCAACATTGGGCGATAAGACATCGGAAGCAGCGCCGAGCCCCAAGGGCGGCGTGCTCCCGACTGTTGAAGATGTGATTGATCTTCTGGGGGCCGACGGACAACTGCGTCGCATTCCGCGCTGGGCCAACTTCGAAGTGTTTGAGAAGTGGTTGAAGTCGAGAGAAAAAGGGGGGGGCTCGATTGCGCCGCACTTCAGCTTTGGCGGCACCTTGTTTCAAGGCGAAGTCGAAGCCAATGATGACACCGCGACGCTGAGCACAATCATGATGATCTCGCTCAATCCAGATGAAACCGATGTGCTGGTGCCATTGCGGCTGAATGAAGCCACGCTTCTGAAGTTCGAGCACGTCGGAACGGGCGGAGTACAGTTTGAAGACTTTGATCGTGAGGCGGGTTATCGCTGTTGGTTGCGAGGTAAAGGGCAGCATGAGTTGAAGCTGACCTTGTCGGTTCCGATCCGTAAACAAGGAGCGACGCGGCGTGTTTTGCTTAGTCTGCCGACGTCTCCCGTTAACGAATTCAAGCTGAATATCCCGTTGGCAAAGGTCTCTGCGAAAGGTCCGGATCGCAGTGTTGTGACGACGAAGCCGCTCGACAATGGTCGGTCGGAGATTCACGCTAATTGGTTGGGAAATCTACTCGACCTGAGTTGGCAATCGGTGACTGACATATCGGAAGCGAAGCCCGAACTGCAGGCGATTACTGTCATCGCGGCCGATCTGCGAGCGGATTCTCTGGTATTAGAGGCCACTCAGACGATCGGATCTATTCAAGGGACTTTTGAACGAATCACCGTTCGTCTGCCTGCAGAATTTGAATTCATCGAGGTCGTCGGCCGTGATGTTAAAGATTCTCAGCCAGTACCTGGTTCGCCCACGCGGCGAGTTGTCAATTTGCTTGCCCCGACATCAGGAAAAGTGGAACTCAAATGGACGCTGAAGGCGAAGATTCCTGCGAATGCCAAGTCGCTGCCAGCTATCGAAGGATTTGAAGTTGAAGAGGCTCGGCGCCAGACCGGTGTGATTCCGGTGATGACTTGGGACGGAGTGACTCTTCGCAAGCGTGATGGCGAGGATCGTTTTCTGCATCCGGGCGGGTTGAATGACCTACGTGATGCGCCGGGCTTTTCGGGGCCAACCGGCAGCAACGGCATTACGATGGTTTATCGCTTTCTCAAGCAACCGTTCCGCCTGATGTTGGACGTTCAAAAGATTGAGCCGTATTTCTCGGTTGAGCCACTGCATGTAGTACGACTCAGTCTGGGGCAGGCCGAACTTGAGACCAAGCTCAAGACGCGAGTTTATCGTGGATCACTCCACGAACTGCTGCTGTCATGGCCTGGATTTCAGTCCGAAGGTTGGGAAGCCATTTCCTCATCGACACCGGAATTGGTTGAAAAAGTGGTGGTCGAAGAGACTCCAGCTGGCAGTGCGATAAGGGTGCATTTAGTTGATCGTAAGGGACGATCTGATGGGGAGTTTGAAATTCGCCTCAAGGCCAAGCGGATTATTCCCACGGACGGCAAGGGGACTGAGTTCAAACTGTCGTTGCCGTTCACAGCGGCCAGCGGTCAGCGGGCATCTAAAGTGATCGTGGCACCTGCTGGAAATTTGGAAGTTGAATGGACTTCGACCGATACCAGTCTGTCACGGCCGATGACTCCGGATATCGAGGTGCTCGACGTTTTGGAATCAACACGGACCGTCACCGCTTGGAGATGGGAGTCGGGTTCGCCGTCGTTTGTCGCCAAGGCGAAGGTGCAACAGCAGTCAATCAGAACCGAATCTGCCAGCGAGCTAACTTTTGATTCGCGCACTTTCGGAGCTTCGCAGCGAATAACGTATGAGGTTGCGTTTGAAGCACTCAATCAGATTCGCTTGATGGTCCCGCGATCGATCGCCGATCGAGTCAAGATTCAACTCCGCGAACCATCCGGCAACTCAAAGCCATTGACTCCGATCTTCACTGGATTGGAAATCGATCATCTGCGTCAGTGCCGACTTCAATTTGACGAACCGCAATTGGGGAAGGTCGAAGTTCTGATTGAGTTTGAAATGGATCGACCGAACGAGTCAGCAAGTGATGACACTTCGGTCGTCAACGTCCCGATCGTGCAATCATCCGATGCAGATTTCACTTCGACGCGAGTCAAATGGAAAACGGGAGAGAGGTTCGCCGCAACTTTGGAGGACAATTCGTGGAAGCCAGAATTGCCAGAGTTGTCTGCGAGCAAAATGTCTCTCTGGAAAGTAACGGGCGCAAAGAACGCGGTCGCCGTGAGGATCAGTTCGGCTGCGGAATTGACGTTGCAGGATTTCACGGTACATAACGCATTGATCCGCACGGTTATGAACGAAGGGCCGTGGCGGACTCAGGCGATGTTCGAATTAGATCGCGATGTTCGCGAAGTGAGTTTGTTTCTCCCGTCAGAAATCTCGCCGCAAGATTTCCACGTTTGGTGGAACCGCAAGCGACTTGTCCCCATCGTGCGGACGAGTCCAGCCGGTGAAGTTGAACTGCGATTGAAATTGCCGCACCAACGTGACAAAGGGAAAAAGTCGGAGAACCATGAGGCGAACGAAAAGTTTCGTCTGCCGCTGTTGATCGACTACTCCTCAAAGCAGCCGACACATTTTCGTGGGAGCAATGAGCACCGTATTGTCGTTCCCAGTTTTGCGCCGACGGTTTGGGTCGCACAAACGATTTGGGAAATTGCCTTGCCGCCAGATCAGCACCTCTTCACAACTCCGCGAGACTATGCGACGCAGTTTCATTGGACGCGTTCATTCTTGTTCTGGAATCGTGTCTCGAATTACGGCGGTGAACGCATCAAGGCGGACCTGAATAGCGCCGCACCACTTCCAGATGAGTTGCGAGGTTCTGACATCCGGTTGACGGAACAACCGGACGGCAATGTCTACTCCGTAAGCTGTTTTGGGCCGCCGCAACCGTTGGCATTTTGGACGATGAGCCGCTCGGCCGTTGTTGGGTGCGGGGCAGGGCTGGCGTTACTGCTCGGTTTCTTGTTGATTCGCATTCCCGCCACACGCCACGTGCTGACGTTTTTTGTCATCGGCTTTGTGATGAGCCTGACCGCTTTGTGGTTCGCAGAGCCGGTCAAAGTTTTGCTTCAGCCAGCAATTTTGGGCGCAATGATGGCCGTCGTTGCGGCAATCATTGACCGTGTTGGTCGTCGTCAGCAGCCGACGTCATTGATGACGTTGTCGTCACCGAGTGATTTCTATGCCGTTGGCTCGTCGGTCGTTCCAAAAGGTGGAGTCGTCAGCGCGGAGGCACCGACCGTTGCTCCACACGTGAAGCGAAGCGAACCGACGTCAGCATCCGGATCGGGGAATCGCGGATGATTTGGAAACGTCGTCTAACCGCTGTAGGACGTGTACTCTTGCCGGGCTTTGTTTGGGCGAGAAGAAATCTTGCTCGTTCCGCGAATGCTTCGTCCTTTTTCAGAGTTCTGCGTTGCTTCTTCTTGCTCTGCATATTCTTGAACTCCAATCTTGTTGCCGAAGACGCGACCCTCAAAATTCGTCATGTCTTTGTGCCGACAGACAAAGCCAGCGATTGGCCTAAAGGTGAGTTTGAAGGTTACTTCGAGCCGGTGCCGTTCGCTGACTACGAAGCGATGCGAACCGCGTTGCAAGGCAAACGACAAGAGCGAAATGCGGCTCACATTCCGTGGCAATCATTGAGCGCCACGTTCGACCCGGGACGAGGTGTGCTGACAGGCGGGCGTTGGTTAGCGGAGGTTCGGAATGACAATTCGCAGCCACAATTGATGTCGATCGACTCGCTGGACTTGCCATTATCGGAGTTGCGTTGGTCTGACGGCGATGCCACTTGGGGGACATCGCCCACTGGCGAAACATTGCTTCGCGTGGAGAAGCGAGAGCAGCGACTCGAAGGGAGGTTCTCACGACAAGGTCGAAAGCTTCAGCGGACATGGCAATTTCCGTTGCGACTGGCAGCGGCAACGGTTTCTGAGGTGAAGTTGCGTGTTCCGGCCAAGTATTCGGTGAAGTGCTCTGCGGGTAGTTTACGAGGACCGCTCTCAACCGGGGAAGAAGGTTGGCGATCTTGGTTGCTCAATTTGGGGAGCCTGTCGCGTTGCGACCTGTTGGTGATCGAGTCACCGATGGCAGTCACCACCGAGCCAGTGGTTGTTTACGACCAAGTCTCCTCCTACAGCCTCCGTGAAGCGGAAGTGGAAGTTCAATTCGAGATCAACGCGGAGATTTTTCACACGCCGCAAGCAACGTTGAGCTTCGCAGTGCCGGATGACTTGTCAGTCTATTCGGTGGGCTTTACTGGTGACTCGCAATTGAAGTGGCGCGAATTGCCACGAACTCCGGGGCAGCCACGTCAAATTGAGGTGGTCTTGCCACAGCCGCAGATTGGCAAAGTTCGCGCGCTACAAATTCTTGCGGGAGCTTCCGCCAAATGGGCTCCGACTTGGACGCTGCCACGCATTGTGTTGACAGGAGGATGGTTCAATGGCGGGCGGTGGAATGTTTCCGTTGATGCCCCGTTGGTCTGGAATGCATTGCGGACAAATGGATTACGTTTAACGGAAGTTGACGTCAACACGCCGGATGTGCGGCGGTTGTCGTTCTCTCAGTACCTTGCGGATGCTGCGTTGGCTCTCGATGTTTCATATCCCGTGGCCAGACTCTCGGCTCAGACGTTGCAACTCTTGACGTCTGACGAAAGCGGTTGGCGTTTGACGCTAGAATGGCTGACACAATCGACGTCGGGAGTTAGTTACGCGACGCGATGTCGTGTCCCTATCGGTTGGGAAATTCTGGATGTGAATTCGATGTCCGATGCGACTGCTTCGGAAGTCTTGCACTGGGACTTGATCACCGAGACCTCCGGCGAACGAACGTTGGTTTGCGATTTCGCCTCGCCATTGGAGGAACGTTCATCATACCGCATTCGAGTTGAGGCTCAGCGTTCCCGTAACGTGAAAGAGGCTCACGAAGTTTTTGAATTGCCGACGCCGTTAGATTGTTTGCATTCTGATCAGCTCTTGGTGGTGACTGTTCCGACCGGTTGGAAGTGGGACACTTCGGACGACGCCGCGCCTGCACCAGTGGCTATGAAACGATTTGCTGACGCTTGGTCCTCTTTCGAGCTTTGGCAAGAGGGGTCGGCAAAATGGCGTGAGAACACTTTGTTGAGCCGATCAGTGCAGAACAACACACAACTGAAGCCGATCGCTGCCTTTGTGCTGGAGTCGGTTGCTCAGGACGATCGCCCCGCCCCCAATCGCGCTCAGTTGGAACGTAATCCGGCACAACAGAATTCAGAATTGGTGGAAATTGACGCTGACAAAAATGAAATTGCAGCCTCGCCAATTCAGAATTTTGCGGTCTCTGATCCCGTACGAATTGACTCTTCGCTCGTTTGGACTTCTGCCGAATTGCGATCGTTGATCTTCCCGGGCGGAGATGGCCACGACATGCACTGGCTGTCTTTGCGAGCGGCGGAAGTGACTCGCGTGGGGCGACTGGAGTTTGAACTTCCGTTACCAGCAGATTTGGTTTCCGTGCGGATGAACGGCGTTCGCACAGAACCGCAGCAAAAAGGTCGCTCATTTCAGTTGCCCTCAATCCCGCAGGGTGGATTACAGACGTTAGAGATTCAGTATCGTGTCCCTTCTGATCGTGATTTCTTACGCAACCGCGAGACGATTCCACTGCCTCGTCTGGATGCGCCTGTGCTTGGCTTTTATTGGTTGTTTGCGTTGCCGTCCGAAGCGCGGATCGCAGAGGAACCTGCGGGTTTGCGACTGATGCAACCGCTCGATCCAACGCCATGGATTCGTCGACTGTTTGGTCCACTGGGACGCGATGAAACGTCAGCGTGGTTCAATCCGATTTCGCGTCGCTCATGGAATGACCTGTGGATTCCGTTTCAGCGTCGTGACACGTTATCGAATGAACCGACGGCGTGGTTTGCCCCGCGTGGTTGGCGGGTTCGTGAAGCGACATCGCCATCGCTTCCGGACTCCATCACGTGGGTCAGTTGGAACGCAGCCCAAGTCCGCATCCTGGCCTGGATTGGGATGCTCTTCAGTGCGACAGTCGGATGTGTCCTACGATGTCGACAAACCGCTCCGCGAGTTCACATCGCTGCCGTTTGGTTAGGCGCTTGTGTCGTGGGAGTGGTGTTGTCTTCCCCCGTTTATGCGGAAGGGTTAGGCGGGTGCTTAATCGGAACGGTCATCGCCGTTCTGATTCCGCGGCGACTGCTGATGAGTTATGCAATGCGTCGCGAAGCATCAGCACGCGGTGCGTTCGAGGTGACGGTCGCCGTTCAACGTGTGGTCGGAATGTTGTTGTTGTCTCTGGCTCTCGCTTGGGGGGCATTCGCTGCGGACGTACCGAAGTCGTCAGCAACAAGTCGATCCCCAGAAAACGGCGAACCGCTCAATCATCGTTTTGACGTGTTGATTCCGGTCGATGATCCGCGGGACGCGCTTGCTGAAATTGTGCGACCTTCTGCCAAGTTGCCGATGGCTTGGGTGCCGACACCCTTGTTGGCACGATGGCGCGAGCTAAGTGCGCGACAAGCGAACCCCGCGACGTTGCTGGCGTCGGCTCAATACAATGTTGAGATCAAAGAGTCGCTAGCAAGCATTACAGCCGAGTTCTTGATTCATCGCTTACGTCCCGAGCAGGCGACGACGTTACTGTTTCCTTTCGCCAACATTCCTCTTGGCGGCGCGGCGGCTTGTTTGTTGGACGGTCAGCCATATTCACATTTCGCGCTGGCTGGGGACGGCACACTGCAATTAGATCTTGCGGCATTGGAGCCAGTTCAGTCTGACGAGGGGACTTCCAAAGTCGTAACGCAGCGAATCGCGTTCACGCTTTTGCCACAGATCAGAGTGGAGGATTCGCTCTTACGATTGAAACTGAGTCTGCCACCGCTGTTGAACAGTTTGATGAATGTGAGGTCGTCTGACAAAAACGACTTGTCGTTTGAAGGCCGGAAGGGCGAAGCGCTGGTTGACACAGTCGGTCAAACGTCGTCGGCCCGTTTGGGGAAAATCACCGAGTTGTCGCTCGACATGCACAAGTCGGGTACGACCCGAACCCGTAAAAACGCCGATGTGAAAGTTGATGTTACCTGCTTTGCCGAACTGGTACCGACTGCGTTACGACAGCGATATCGCGCCCGTTATTCAGTCACTGGGGGTGAGTTGAATGACGTCACTTGGAATCTCCCACGTGGTGTGTTGCTGCGCGAGGGTGATGTTCAAGCGGACGATCTGTTGCAGTGGTCGGTCGAGCCGCTTGGAGACAACCGACAGAAACTCGTCATCGAGTTCTCGAAGCCACAAACGAACGAATTCACAGTCGATGTCTCAGGCTTGCAGCTCCCATTGGGAACTCCGGAACAGCCACGCTGGGAGTCGTGGTCCATCGGACTGCCGACGGACGATCCAGAAAAAATATCGAAGGGAACGAAGCTCAAACTCGGTGTCACGTGTGTTCCTGGTTTCAAAGTGACGATGCAGCCCTTGAATGCCGAACAAACGACGCCGTTGACTGAGTCGGCGTTTGCCAAAAGTTGGGTCAACGCCGTGATCCCTAAGCAGCCGCAAATTTGGTTGCAGTTGGCCAAGCCCGTCGAATTGTTGTTCCAGGTTGCGCCGATTGTGTCGCAACGGAAAGTGCATCAGGAGTTGTTGCTGAAGCTGGGCCGCAAATCGTTCGAGTGGGAGCTGTACGCCGAAGTCACTACGACGGGAGCTGCCGCATTTCAACATGAGTTGTTGCTTTCGCCGCAGTTTCGTGTGGATGCCGTAAGGGTGACAGAGGATGAAGCTGAGCGACTTCTCAGTTGGGCAATGAACGATCAACGACTAACTCTGTTCTTGCGGAGCGAGACGACCGGCATTCAAAACATCGTCTTGAAAGGGAAAGATGCAACTCCAGCAGATGGTCGTTTAACGATACCGACACATTGGTTGTCCGATGCCGAGCTGAATGAATTCAGCGTGCGAGTGACTCACGATCCCGAATGGCAAGCGCAGGTCTTTGGTGATCGCGATGAGCCGCTGGCTCCCGTTGAGGTTGGCAGTCCGATTCCGGATCGTCCGGAATTGTTCTTAGGAAAGTTCCGCGCGAAGCCAGGCAGTGAGTCGCTCAGCTTGCAACTCACCCCTCATCAAGCTGCCGGCTCTGCAGAGGCTTGGACCGTGATCGTACCGACTACGAATGAAAGTTGGTTGGCGCGACACATCGAGCGACTGCTTGACAGTGGTCAAATCACGGCTCGAATCTTTTGGCCCACAACCTGGCAAGCGAATGGAACGTTGCGCCTCTCGCCGTCACTCAAAGAATTGGCGCGACGCCCGCTACCAGATGGCTTTGAATTGACCGTACAGTCAATTGCTGGAAATGACGCTCCTCGCGAGTTGTATTTTGAGTCACCGATACCTCTGAAAAACTTGACCACGGTTAGACTCTCGCCGCCGTCAGCGTTGGATATGGGCGAACGATCTCACCAGTGGCTCGTCGCCAGCGATCTCTCGTTGTGGCTACCAACATCCACTGATGTCCGCCAAGTCAACGACACTTCGGCTTTGCCTGAATCCGTGAGCAAATTGCTGCCCGGTACCATCAAGAATTGGCAGCAATTAGCACCGAATGTTGCGACATTAGATCTGCGTCAGCCCGATCCATCGGCAACCGCTCCGACACCGCAGATGGTTTGGACTAACACGACCGTCTGGGTTGCCGACGGGGCGATCACACAAGGACGGACGTGGTTCTTGTTGCAACCGAACGGTCTGCGTGAGTTCGTCGTTCATCGCCCCGAAGGAATTCATTGGTCTGTAGCATTCGTGAACGATCGGCTGCAACAACTCCCCGAAGAGCGACATCTCGATTTGATGATCGCGGACGTTCCGAAAGAGCCGCTCGTTTGGATTTCACTCTTTTGGCAAGTCGACCCCACATCGAGCGATCGTATCTTGGCTCGACGCGATGTGCAGTTACCGATGCCAACGGATTCGATGCTCGTGTCCCCCAAGCATGACCTGTCGCTCATTGCAGTGGGAAACAGCGAACTCTCTTCAACACACGGAGCCAGACGCGTTCAAGATTGGGATGCCAGACTCTCGCGAGTGTCACACATCGTGCGCGGCTTACAAGCCGATCCGAATTCCAATCGCGGCACAATGCGGCGACTTTGGGAACTAGTCCAAACGGACCTCAACGAATCGCGTCGAATGATTGACCAATTGCCTCCTGATGTCGGCTTTGGAAACTCGGCTCGAGAACTCCTGCATTCGATGACTGCTGACTTTGAGGCCCTGAAGGCTCGCGATCAACAGCAGCATGGGCTTGAAAAAGAGAATGGCATCGAGAAAGGAGCATCGAAGAGAATCTTGAGTTCCTCTTGGACGAGCGACGCTTGGTTGCAGATTCCGAACTCTTGGAACGCTGTCGCCGAAGCCGATCAAGCGGCCAAGCTCTCCGTCATCGTGATCGATCGCCGTTGGGTGACTTGGACGTTGGCAGTATTCGCCATCATCGCGGTGATCCCACTGCTCCGCACTTGGCTGCGTTGGCAAACCGGTGAATGGCTTGCCCGCCATCCCAACTTGGCTTGGTCATTCCTTGCCATAATCTGGTGGACCTGCCTAGCCCCCAGCATCGTCGGGTTCGTCCTATTGGTCCTAGCCGCACTGACAGCGCTCCGACAGCGCCAACACGATGCGGTGGTCTCGCAGATCAATTAGCGATTCCTCGTTTGAGCAAGGGGCCGCGTTCAAGATTCAACTGACGGTCGCAGGGCCAGGCATTTCTTAGCTTTCACTCGCCAGTCTTGAAGTTTAAATGCCCAAGTCTTGGCGGCGGCGACTGATCACATACCCGCTCGATAGCCTGGGGCGTTAGTCATTTGGTTGGCAGTCTCGCAATCCCAGTCGGTCAAGAACTTGCAAGTCCAATCCAGCATGATTGTCTTCTCCAAAGAGTGCCTATAACTCTGCATCTCTGCATTCGCTCAGCCCACGTTGGCTGAGCGAGTCTGTTGAACTGGAAAGTGAGGACGCACGAAAAGCACGAAGGATTATTTCCAAGAATTAAACTGCGGCTTCCCGTCAATGACGAGAATTGTTTGTCCGATTTGCTTGGTTCCGACATCTCGAAGGAGAGCAGCGAGAATTAGTAGGTCTAACGAACGCAATGTTGCGTTTTATCGCCACGGCAGTTGCCCCGATCAATTCGTGCTTGATTGGTCAAACCGGGAGTTGGTCATGTTCTTCAATATCCGTCGTTTGTTGTTCGTAGTCCGAGGTTGTGTGGATCCATTAAGCCATCACGCTCGTCCTCCTCGGAGCCGTCGAGGCGGAATGTCGTGTTCAATGGAGCGTCTGGAAGACCGGATCGTTCCGGCGATCATCATGGTGACGAGCGTGGCGGACAATCAGATCGTTGACGGTCAAGTCACGTTGCGTGAGGCGATTAAAGCTGCAAATACGGACCTCAGCGTTGATGGTTCAACGGCAGGAAGCGGCGCGGATACGATCCAATTCGCCGCTGGACTGGCCGGGCAAATGATCGCATTGGGGGGGACGCAATTGACGATCAACTCCGCTCTGACGATCAACGGGCCGGGTTCTAGTCAACTCACGATTAGTGGGACCAACCAATCGCGAATTTTCGACGTCGCTGCGGGGAGCACGGCAACGATCTCTGGCCTGACGTTGATCAACGGTCGCATCACGAGTGGTCTGGGGGCAGGGCTTCGGAATCTTGGGACGCTGACGCTCAACGACTGCACGGTCGCAGGAAATATCGCATCAAACAGTGGCACTGGGGGCGGTGTCGCGAATGCAGGGATACTCACGGTCTTCAGTAGTACGGTCAGCGGAAACGTCGCGGGAAATAGTGGAGGTGGAATCGACAATTCCGGTATGCTGACGATCAGCAACAGCAACATCTCGAACAACCAGACAAGTATGGCAGGGTCAGTTGGAGGTGGTGTTTCAAACACCGGTACGCTGACGATTGCCAACAGCACGATCGCCGGAAATCGGTCGGTTCGAGGCGGAGGAATCGACAATCAAGCCGGTACGATCACATTCAGTGCCTGCACAATCTCTGGCAACACTGCGTCTGGCAACGGTGGCGGAATCAGTAACAGCAGTTCCTTCACTTTTATCACACTGACGATCAACAACAGCACTCTTGTCGGGAACATGGCGAGTGTTGACGGAGGTGGTCTGTACGATGAAACCGATCCGAGCTTTGGAAACGTGATCGTCGTTGTCAACAACTGCACGATTTCTGGGAACTCTGCCGGGCATAAAGGAGGCGGCATCGGTGGCGAGACAGTCAGCAGCAATTCGATCTTAGTCACCGTCAACAATAGTACGATTACCGAGAATTCGGCGGCAGGTAATGGCGGCGGGATCGACACTACAAATTTTGGCGGCGAGCACTTTCAGTTGCGAAACACGATCGTCGCGAACAATGACGCGACGGGCGCTGGCGATGATGTCAGTGGTGCCGTCTTCGTCGAGTACAGCCTCATCGAAAAAATCTCCGGTACGCAAATACTAGAGACCGTTCATGGCTCGAATCGGTATGGCATTGATCCACGACTGGCACCTCTCGCGGACAATGGTGGTCCGTCGCTGACTCATGCGTTGTTGCCCGGGAGTCCGGCAATCAATCGTGGTGCCAATTCCACAAACTCGTCGTTCGATCAACGGGGACTCGGCTTTGTACGAGCAGTCGGGCGAACGGACATCGGTGCGTTCGAGGTTCAGCAGAAAGGGGTGTATCTCGTCCCTGATCTGACGAAGGTGGGTAAGCAACAACTAATTGTCGTCGGCTCGCAACTCAAGGACTCGATCTCGGTGGCAAGCTCCGGCGCAGGAGCGACTCAAAAATACAACGTCACATTCAACGGCAAGATTCAGAAGTTCGCCGCGTCAAGCGTTGTCGGGATCGTGGTGCTCGGTAACGATGGCGACGACAATCTCACGCTGGCCAGCACCGTCACCATCGGTGGCATCCTCAACGGCGGACTCGGCGACGACACGCTCACCGGTTCGTCCGGCAACGACATTCTGCTGGGTGGCGAAGGGGACGACAAACTGATGGGCATGGGAGGCAACGACGGGTGTGCCCAGAGATTTTGGCGGTGTTAAGTTTTTGTGGTGTCGCAGTTTGCCCAGTAGGGTTGCCATTGATTGCTGTCGCGGAGGTTGCTCAGGGCTGAGACGTATTCGGCGTTGTCGAGATTCCAGCGCGCACGAGGGCGTTTCAAGCGGGCGGTGCTGGTCTTGCAACGGGCCTCGGTGGGGCCGCTGCCGATTTGCCAGCCATTCGTCAGGAACTCGGGGTAGTTGATCATCTCGCGGCGGGCGACGATGTAG
>JAPLNX010000233.1 GCA_026400935.1 Planctomycetia bacterium
ATCCTACGGACTAGCCGTTCTCCTCCCGTTGCTCTCCACCCCGTCTCACGACGACGCAGTTACGTTCGGATACAAAGTTCAAACCAACTTCGACGAGGACTTGCACCTCGCAGATTCAATCCACTTGCAAACGCACTAGCAGTCGCCACGCACGTGGGGGGTGCGCGCGGTTCGCATGCATGAGATGTTGTGGAGCCGAAGGCACGCGAGCTACGTGCCACAGAAATGGTGGGGAGCCAGGATGCTTCGCCTGTGATCTCCTCGAGTGCGTTAGAAACGTGCGCGGAGTTCTTTCTTCAACCACGCTGCGCGATCGGTTGTGATGCCGTCGACTCCGAGTTCCACAAACTTCTTGGCGACGTCGGGGTCGTTGATCGTCCAGACAAATAGCTTTAGGCCAGCGGCTTTGATGGGAGCCACGTAGTCGCGAGTCGGTGGCATTGAAAGATCCAGGCCGTCGGCGTGAATGGCCCTTGCTTTGGCAATCAAGTCATCAACGCTGGGAGTTAGCGCGTCAGAATCTTTGTCCTTTTTGACGGCAACGATCCAATAGGCTGAATGCTGTGGGAGTTTGCGTTTGGCTTCGGCAATCGACTCTGCATTGAAGCTGATGATGGCGAGTTGCTCCGGTCGTTTGCCGCTGGCTGCGATGACTTTCGCCAGCTCGGGAACAACCTCAGGACCGGTCTTCAGTTCAATGAAGCAGCGACCCCGCTCAGGAATTGTTGCCAGCGCCTCAGCCAGCGTGGGGAGTTTCTCACCTGCCCAACGCTCACCCTTCCAGCGACCAGCATCGAGCGTTCTTAGTTCTTCCAGCGTGCACTCTTTGATCGCCTTGTTGACGCCGGTCGTCTTCTTCGTATTTGCATCATGCGTCACGATCAGTTGGCCGTCTTTGGTTTGAAAGACGTCGAGTTCAATCGTCGTCACCTCTCGTTCCCATGCGAGCCGAAACGCGGCCAACGTATTTTCCGGCGCATCAAACGACTCCCCCCGATGAGCCACGAACTCAACATTCGGATCAGCGGCCAAACAGAGAAATACAACAGCGAGCAATGTCTTCATGATGAGATTCAGCCTGTGGCGCACGCGGCTCGCGTGTGTTTTTGATTTTTAAGAGAGTCCGCGCACGCAAGCCGCATGCGCCAAATTTGCTACTGCAACTCGCTGAGCTTCACTCGTTGCTGCAACACGACACCGCCCTTTTCATCACGAACTTGCAGGCGGATCAGCGGTGAGGGTTGTGACCAGTCGATGTCGATGGCTCCGAAGTTGGTGTCGAAGTATGTCAGGCCGACGCGATACGAATTGATCTCATTGGCGAAGCGGACGTTGGCTTTCGTGAAGTTGCCGCTGGGGGCGTTGAGGCTGCTGGAGGTGACTTCGTAGAGCGGATAGCCGATGCCGGCTGAGTCGGCAGGTAATCGCATTAACTCAGCGAGGTGACGATCGCCACTGATGACAACGACTCCTTTGGCTTTTGTGTCGCGAATCAGATTCAGCAGACGCTTTCGTTCAAGCGGAAAGTTGCCCCACGCTTCTGAACCGTGTTCGTCAGGCAGCAATTGATAGCTGCTGCAGAGGACTCGCACCTCAGCCGGTGTCTTGAGTTGTTGTTCGAGCCATTTCCATTGTGCGTCCCCGAGCACCGTCACTGACGGATCAGTGTTGGGGGCGTACTTGCCTCGATAACCATCTCCAGGTTCGCCCGGCTTGAAGCCTGTCTTCAGTGGGCCGCGAAAGTATCGAGCATCCAGCAGAATGATTTGGACTCGCTTGCCGGGCGGGCCAAAGACTTCTGCGTGATAAACCCCTTCTTGCTTTCGGCGAGGACTCTCTTTCGGGACGTCGAAGAAGTCTTGGAACAATTGCTGCGATTCACGCTTCTTGGGGAACTCGGCCCCGGCGTCGTTGGCTCCGTAATCGTGATCGTCCCAGGTGGCGAGCACCGGACAAGTCTGCTTGAGTTTCTGATAACCGGGCTGTGCTCCAAGCAAATCCCACCTCTGCTTGAGCAGTCCCATGTCTTCGGTGTCGCCGTAGATGTTGTCTCCGATGAACAAGAAAAGCTGCGGCTTTGTTTCGACGACCGCTTCCCAAATCGGCTGTGGCTTGTCCTGCTTCGCGCACGAGCCAAACGCGATGCGGCTCAGTGGTTCTTGTGCGTGACACGTCAGCGCAAGGAGAGAAAGAAGTCCAATGACACAACAGGTTCGCAGCATGGTTGGCTCCAAGTGGAAGGACGATGGAATTGGCTCACTATGACGGATCGCTGACAGAGGGCAACACACGCGGGACAGGCGGATTGAACGTAGCCGTCATCACTCAGCGTGACGAACTGAGTGCTCACCAACGCAATGCGAAGCGACCGGCTCGTCACGCGGAGCGATGACGGCTACGTAATTGCGGCTTCGCAGTTCTCTTCTGCTCTTCGTGTTCCGCAATCGCCTTGAGCTTTCCCTACCTGTGATCGACTCGCAAACGCACGGCTGAAAGCGATATTGTCATTCGCGTGAGCCGCCAACATTCGCGGTCGCTTACGACACCAAATCCGCAAGAGGGAGTTTTTGCGATGCGCCAATTGACCCACTGTTTTTGGTCACTCGTCATCACCGTCGCTTTTTCGTCGTCAACGATCGCTGACAACTGGCCGGGCTGGCGTGGGCCGCGCGGGGAGGGCACATGCGCGGAGAAGGGACTGCCAAGCACTTGGAGCACGACTGAAAACGTTGCCTGGAGAATTGCGCTTCCGGAGCGTGGGAACTCGACGCCGGTGGTTTGGGGTAATCGAGTCTTTGTCACACAAGCGATTGAAAAAGAAGGACGCCGCACATTGATGTGCTTCGATCGCAAAGAGGGGAAGTTGCTGTGGCAGAAGGGGACCGAATGGAAAGAGAAGGAATTAAGTCACGACACAAATCCGTATTGCGCGTCGTCTGCCGTGACGGACGGCGAACGAGTTGTGGCTTGGTTCGGTTCGGCGGGCATCTTCTGTTACGACAACGATGGCAACGAACTTTGGAAACGTGACCTCGGCATTCAGAAACACATTTGGGGCTACGGTGCCTCGCCGGTGCTCCATGGCGAATTGTGTTATCTCAACTTCGGTCCCGGCGAGCGGTCGTTCTTGATCTCGCTCAACAAGAAAACCGGCGAGACCGTCTGGAATCACGACGAGCCCTACAACAAAGAGGGGACCGACGAAGCGAAGTCGGGGAACCCGGACTACACCGGTTCGTGGAGCTCACCGCTCTTTCGCGGCGTCAATGGTCGTAACGAATTGCTAATCAGCTTTCCGTTTCGCGTCTGTGGCATGGACCCCGCGACCGGCAAAGAGTTTTGGACCTGCACAGGGACCAACGCGTTGGCTTACACATCGCCGCTCTTTGCGGACGGCATCGTCGTGGGCATGGGTGGTTACAACGGCATGTCGATCGCGCTCAAAGCGGGTGGCAGCGGCGATGTCACGAAGGAGCAACGGCTTTGGAGGCATCCGAAGACAAAGCAGCGAATCGGCTCTGGTGTGATTCACAACGGCCACATCTACATTCACAACGATCCCGGCATCGCAGAATGCTTTGAATTGGCGACCGGAAAACTGGTCTGGGAAGAACGACTCAAAGGTGGCGCAAATTGGTCTTCGGTCATGCTGGCTGACGGCCTCTGTTATACGATCACGCAAGCAGGGGAATGCAACGTCTTCAAAGCGAGCCCTAAGTTTGAACTCGTCGCCACAAACTTACTGGGTGAACAATCCAATTCGTCAATCGTTCCCAGCGACGGACAGCTCTTCATCCGCACTCACCAGAATCTGTGGTGCATCGGTTCGCGGAAGTAATCACCGGTTCGAAGTGACCTTCAATGATCTGGAGCAACTTGGAATATGCGATTCATCGTTTGTCCGGCGTGCGAGAAGAAGTTGAAGGTCCCCGACAACTTTACGAAGACGACGGTCAATTGCCCTGCATGTGGTGAACCGTTGAAGCTGACAACGCCGAGTATCGCTCCAGCAAAACGGCGTAAGGTCGTTGAAGACGATGAACTGTTTGACGATGAGTATCAAGTCGACGATCACGACGATGAGACGTTCGACATTGAAGATCGCCCGCGCCGCTCGAGAAAGAACCCAGCACCACGTCGGAAATCGGAGCCTTCGTTTCCGATCGGTTTCGCCGTAGGGATCGGCGGGGCGGTGATGTTTGTCGCGGCCATTGTGATCGTGATGTTCAATCGCGGTGGCAACGCACCCAACGTTGCCGCACCTGACCCGGTCGCACCGCAACAACAGCAATTGGCAAACGGAGCAAACCCACAACTTCCGCCCACTCAGCCCAACCCAAACGTAATGCCAGCAGGCGTTGCACCCGACGCGAATGAGGTCGCCTCAAACTCGAATGTTCCCGCGACCACAGTACCTCCAACATCGGTTCCGGCCACTCCCGCTGTTCCCTCACAACCTCAACCTGCGAACCCGGTACCCGCGCAGCCTGCTCAGACTCAACCGGCACCGGCCCAACCGGCACCCAATCAACCTGCCGCACCTGTGGTCGCCGCTAATGCGAGCAACGCTCTGCGTTACAAGTGGGAGCCGAATCGCGAGTATCCGTACAAATTCACGATCGAGGCAAATCTCGGAGACGTCATCGAACGAACCACCGGCGTTTGCATTTATCGAGTGTCAAACAAGCCTGCGGGACCGACGATTGAGTTTCGTCAAAAAGGAACCGGAACCGCGTTCGTTGTTTCCGCCGACGGGTATCTCGTGACTTGTGCGCACGTCGTCGAGGGAGCCAAGTCTCTCGAAGTTCACCTGGGCAACCAAAAGTATCCGGCTCAAGTCATCGCGAGTGACGCGGCTCATGACGTGGCAGTGATCAAGATCAATGCTCAGAACTTGTCGCCGATCGCGCTGTCGAATTCCAACAGCGTACAGTTGGGGCAATCGGTTCGAGCGTTCGGATTCCCGTTGTCCGACGTGCTCGGAAACAATTTGAAAGTGACCTCTGGCTCTGTCTCCGGTTTGAATCAAGAAGCGGGGAGTCGCATCTTTCAAGTCGATGCGGCAATCAATCCGGGTAACAGCGGCGGTCCACTCGTCAACGAATTCGGTGACGTGATCGGCGTGGCGAGTGCAAAGCTCACTGGCGATGTGATCTCGACGGTTGGATTCGGACGACCGATCAACGATGTCAAAGTGCTGTTGGAACAGGCGGGGGCTCGCTTCGTACCAGGAACTGCTCAACAAAAACTGGAGGGCCCGGCACTCGCTCAAAAAGTGAGTCCCGCCGTGGCTCTAGTTCATGTCACGGCCGGCGCGAGTGCCAATCGAACGACGCTCGCTTACGAAGCCTCGTTCTCAACGACTCAACGACCAGTGGCCGGTCGCGCCTTCCGATTAACGTTGCCAACCATCGGCCGTGGATCAGGGCTTATCACGATTGATGAATTTGGTGAGCTCATCACCATGACTGGTGACGAACCGTTGCCGATGCTGATGGGACCGGCCGGACTTGTCGCGATTGCTCCCCTGAATTCTGGAGGCCAAACAACCTGGGGACGCAAATCACCAACGAGTATCACTCGTATTGAACAAGACCCGAACGATCCGCTGGCACGTCTGCGTGGAAGAGGAATCCGACGTCCCTTTGGTCCTCCCGTTTCCAATCCACCAAAGGGGACGGTCTTTCCTGCGGAGGAAACTACGGCCTTCACTCTGGGCCAGCCGATCGCCGACTTCGTGCCGATCAAGAAAGCCTATGAGATAAAGACGCTCGACAACGCGGCAGCACCTTATCTGCATCTGAAGGGAGAGGGGACTTGGAAGTTCAATAACAAAGAGAGCACGCCGTTTTCTGCAGAGCTGAAATTTGAACTCGCGCGCAACATCGATAACGCCACCATCCGTGTCCCGTTTGAGATGCAGTTCATCTACACCGATCCACAAATCATCGCAGCGGAACGAAAACAGGCTCAAGAGCAAATGGATCAAAACAATCAGCAACAAGCTCAGAAGGCTGCAGCTGATCTCGACAAACTCGCTCCGCCGAAGAAGGCTAAGTTGGTGCGGCGCTTCGGTTCGATTGCCGCGACGATCGTTCACGCCTTGCAACTCACCCCAGATGGTCAGCGGGCGCTCGTTGCAACCGATCGTGGACCAGTGCTAGTCTTTGATGCCGCACAGACGGATTCGATTGGACAACTTGAAGGTTTGAAAGGGAACACGCAAACGTTAGTCGTATCGCCGGACGGTAAAAGAGTCGGAGCTGCCACAATTACCGAAACGTGCCTGTGGGATCTCGAAAGCCGACAGTTGTTGTGGAACCCTCAAATCAAAGGTCTTCAGCCGACAGCACTGGCGCTCTCGAATGACGGCAAGCGGGCATACCTTGGGTTTGGTTTCCAGCAGTTCTTCGTTGCGGACATCGACGCGAAGAAATTGATTACGAGTTGGAAACCGACAACTGGAACAAAAGCGGTAGCAGTCAGTCCCGACGGCAAACAACTGCTTTCAACCGACGGCAAGTCGTTGTTTCATTGGGATCCAGACAGCGGCAAGCAGCTCAAAGTCGAATCGCTGCCAGCTTCAAATTCTGGTTACTTCACTGCGAAGCTGACACTCGCCGGCGGACGAGGTGTCTTCAACAAAGACCTCAGCAGCCTCGACGTGATCTCGTTCGACAATCCGCTGCAAGCGAACAACATTCCGTTTCGCCCCGCGCCCAATAACAGCTACGCCATCTCCGCAAACGGCAAGCGAGTGGCCGTCGCGGACTCCAGTAACAAGAAGGTTATCATCTGGGATTCGGAAAAAAATCAACTCGTGGATCACTTTGAGATCGACACGATCGCCGCCCAAAACGTCGCCTTGTCAACAGATGGCAAGTTTCTTCTGACCTGCGGTTACCACAAGGTTTTGCAGCTTTGGGAAATGACCGAGTGACCAGTCTCGTAGCAGCAAGCTCGTGGCTAAGGGCTTGCGAACAGGCGGCTGCCAATGCGAATGAGGGTTGCTCCCTCTTCGATGGCAATGGCGAAGTCGCCGCTCATGCCCATTGAAAGTTCGGTGAGCTTCACATGAGACAGCGATCGGATGGTGAGTTCGTCTCTGAGTAATCGGAGTTGTCGAAACACGGGCC
The DNA here is from genome assembly GCA_026400935.1 of Planctomycetia bacterium. GTDB lineage: Bacteria > Planctomycetota > Planctomycetia > Planctomycetales > Planctomycetaceae > SXKJ01. The sequence goes on from JAPLNX010000233.1 coordinate 7,137, forward strand.
GAGCGGTTTCCGGGTCGTCTACAAGTGGAGCCATCGTCATCAGTCCGGTGATCTCGACATTCGGGACCGCTTGGAAAACGTCCCACTGTGATCGCAGCTCGTCATTTGAAATGCCGTTCTTTGAGGTTTCGCCGGAGACGTTGACTTCCAACAAGACGCGCGGTCGCAAAGACATTTCTTCAGCAACGGCGGAAATGCGTTCCAGCAATCTTAGGCTATCAACCGAGTGAATCAGCACCGCGTGAGACAGCACCGGCTTCACTTTGTTCCGCTGCAAATGACCGATGAAGTGCCACTGAACTCCGGCAGAAAGCTGATCGGCTCGCTCGGAGAGTTGCTGTGGTCGACTCTCACCCAAATCGACAACGCCCAATTCGGTTAGCCGTCGCACTTCGGTCAATTCCGCGTACTTCGTGACCGCCACCAATTTGACTTCGCTTGGCAAGCGACCGGCACGGCGGCAAGCAGCAGCGATCTCGCTTTGAACTCGATTCAGATTGTCAGCCAAATGATCCCTCATGTGCGGCATTCTGAGCCGTCCGGTTGGCCACGACAACGTATTGACCCATTTGCGATTACGCAGATAGAGTCCGCTGCGATAACGGGCCAGAGGCTCGTTCTTTTCGACACCGACGCGTCCGCCATGCAGTGGTCGCGTCCTTTCGCAGGACTGCGATCGATGCGACGTGAAATTGGTTTGAGCGGACTCTGGTCATTCGGTTTGTTCGGACTCACTTTATTGTTCGCAAGCCACTGGCAGTCATCGCCTGCTCAAGCGTTTCAACAAGTGACATTCGGCTTTGATAACGTCGCCACTCCGTTCACAACCGGGGATGAGCGAACCAGCCAAACAAACTTGTGGGTTTTGGAAGCACAATTCAAATCGCTGCGAATGAGACTTGTCGAACTGCCCGACCTCAAAACTGGCGAAATCAAGAAGGAGCCGGTGATTTATTTCGTGTTTCGAGTGATCAATCGCGGACTTGGCGAGACAAAAGATGAGTCGGACACCGACCCGACCAATAAGTTCGATCAAGAAGTTGCAGCACCACAATTCGTACCCGAGATGACGCTAGTCACAAATGACAATGATCAGCAAAAGATATATCCCGACATCATCCTTCCGGCAGCTCAGAAGATCATCTTGGATCGTGAAAAAAGCAAACTTCCACCGGGAGTCATCTTGAAAAATCTCGTTGAAATCAGCGGAAAAATCCCAGAAATCACCCCATCTGGAGCGAACGCCAAACAGACTAAAGCGTTATATGGTGTCGCCCTGTGGCGTGGCATTGATCCGGAAGCGGACTACTTCACGATCATGATTTCCGGCTTCTCGAACGGCTACAAATTGGTCCGCGGTCCCGTCGATTACCAAGCGTTGGTCGATCGGGTAAAGGATGGGAAGTTGACTTTTTCCGACCAAATTTGGGATGGCAAAACAACCTGGAAAGCAGCGTCGGAGACGTACAATCTCTTCAATGATCGCAAACCAGCTCCCGCTGACACGGCCTCGAAAATCTGGTTCTACACGACGACACACGACCGAGTGACTAAAGACGAAGAAAAGCCGATCGTCTGGCGAAAGACGCTGATTCAACGATTTTGGCGTCCGGGAGACGGCATCGATCCGCAGGAAGTGGAGTTTAAACTGAAGGGGGAACCTGAATGGATCTACCAACCGGATGACGTTCAAATTCCTGTCGCTGCACCGCCCAATGATCAGCCCGCTCCTAAAAAGCCGCTCACCGCGAAACCGGCTGCAGCTGAAAAAATGAAGCCAGCGGACGACACCCCGTAGGCGGAATAAACCGAACTAGGTTAGCATCACGAGCCAGCCAGCGGTTGATTGGTAACAACCACTGACCGTTGAGTCCCGCTAACTTCCCAATATGGCGGCGGGCAAGTCCGGCTGGTTTGTTGATTGACCGCCGGGACACCACTACACTCTCACACTTTCCAAAATCGGCCTCTGGCCAGAACCGACCTCCGGCTCGGCAGAATTTCAGTTGTTGTTAAGGGTAAGGTAAAATGGCTCATAAGAAGGGACAGGGTTCCAGTCGTAACGGTCGCGATTCCAATTCGCAGCGTCTGGGCGTCAAGAAGTTCGGCGGCCAAGCGGTCATCGCGGGCAATATCATCATTCGCCAATGCGGAACCAAATGGCACCCGGGCAAAAATGTTGGCATGGGCCGCGATTACACGCTCTTTTCTTTGGTTCCTGGACAAGTCTACTTTGACCGCGATGGCCGTCGAGTCAACGTCCGCGAAGAAATTGCGGCGGAAGCGGTTGCCGCGAATTAGTCGCTGACAACGATCCTCTCGCTGGCTAGAAGTTAACACGACGCGCAAGTAAGTGGTTGGATAAGGACCGCTCACCTGCGCGTCGTATTGTATTAGCTTGCTGGCGTGCAGGATGTGAGCTTCTCCATCCACTCTTGAACTTGGATGGCGTCGGAATAAGTCGCCCCAATAGGAACCGGCAGCCGACCACGAACAACTTGGCAGAAGTGCCGCAGTTCTTCGGCCATCATCCCAGTTGATCCCAGTGCCCCCGCTCGGATTTCTAAAGCCAGTGGCCATGAAGCTTGTGTATCCCACACTTCTATGGGACGTGGATTTGGACTGATCCGGGCGCACCATCCGTCGCCAAACACTTCTGTCCGATCAAACCCTCGTGGCGGCATTCCACTTGGAGTCAAATAGGACGCGGCAAACGAAGCGACAATGCCGCTCGGCCATTTCATCTGAGCAAGTGCCAAGTCAATCTCGCCATTCTTCGTTCGATGGTATTGCGCATTAAAGGTTGTTGGCTCTTCACGATCGACAAGAACTTGAGTTGCATAGAGATCATGAACCATCACCGCATGAAGCGGATTCTCGCCAGGAAACTGCGCCACGATTGTTGATGGCCGATGTCGTACGCAGTCAATGTACGAGATCGACCCGCGTCGTCGCACCTCGTCTCGCAATTGCTGAAATTCGCTGTTGAAAAGCACGATATGCCCCAACATCAGGTTACTGGAGTCCGGAGCCACTAACGGAGCCAAGCTACGAGCCTCCTCCAAACTTTCTGAAATCGGTTTTTCGAGCAACACCTTCTTGCCCGCAGCCAACAGCCTCTTTGTGACATCCACGTGAGCAGCAGTCGTACAAGCGACGACCCACGCCTCCGCGCTCGATTCATGAATTGCTTGATCGAGACTTGTCCAACCGGGTACTCCGGGGTGCTCAGCAGCAATCGCTCGCAAGCTTTCTACACGCCGCGCAACAAGCGCAACTAACTCCGTTTCGGCCAAGCCTGCGACAGTCACCGAATGCAGACGACCAAATCGGCCCAAACCGACCACACCGATCTTCACAGGATCACTATTTATTTTCACATTGAGTCTCTTCGTGCAATTCAAAAACTTAGATGCAGGCACTTAAGCGAATCGCTCCTCCAGCCCGCACTCCCAAAGTCAATCGAACGACAACAGCACCGTTTGTACTTCCAATCAGCATAGCATGGCTGACCTATCTGAAAGTCTGACCGAACTGTTTCACCGCAGTCGCTTGAGACTCAAAAAGTCAATCGGCAGATTAACTCGACGATCAGTCGCCAGATCAGCCAGCACCTCACCGAGTACCGACGTGAACTTGAAACCGTGCCCTGAGAAGCCACAACCAATGACCACATTGGAGTGCTGCGGATGTCGGTCGATTACGAAGTGTCGATCTGGCGTGACCGTATAAAAGCAGACGGAATGCCGAGTCGCTTGCTGGCTCAACCTAGGCAGACACGACTGCACGAACCGAGCAACCGGTTCTGAGTCCTCGTCGTGGCATTCGCGATCAATGAACAACGGATCGGCAACAATGTTTCCACCAGAATGCTCAGCAACCTTAAGGGTGCTTCCGTCGATCGAAGGGAACCCATAAAACGACCTTGCGTAGCCGCCTTTCGCGTCTGGCATTTCAAAATAAAACGTCGGCATGCCGCTTGTGAGACTGTGGTTGGCGGATGTCGTCTTGTGCCAAAAGGTCGGCTTGCGCAACACCTGCAATGGGAGATTCATATCGGACATCAAACCCGCGGACCATGCACCGGCTGTGATCACCAAGGACCGTGCAACGAACTCGCCGTTCATTGTTCTAACTCGAACTTTACCACCCATCGCCGACCAAGACACAACAGGATCGTTTAAGTGCAGCCGCGCTCCGTGAGAAATCGCGCAATCGAGATGTGACTGAACGCACTCTTCGACTTTCAGAAACCCAGCTTCTGGCTCAAATACGACATCAAATTCATCAGGAACACGAAATCCGGGCCAACGGCGCGATGCCGCAGTCGCCGAAAGATTCTCTATCCTTAACGAGTGTATTTGAGCCGACAACCTCGCTCCGGAGATCGCTTCGCTATTCGGCAGTCCAGCCAACATCAGACCGCATCGCCAAAAAAGCTGCTGTTGCGATTCAGCTTCGAGCTCACTCCATAGGTCATAAGCTCGTAACAAAAGCGGCACATAGTCAGGATGCTCAAAATATGCCTTACGAATTATGCGTGTTTCACCGTGAGAACTCCCTTGATCGTGAGCCACTCCAAAACGATCAATGCCAAGCACCTTCATTCCGCG
>JAPLNX010000403.1 GCA_026400935.1 Planctomycetia bacterium
CTCTCTCCGTCGAACACTTCCTGAAGAAATCTCGCTTGCCGAACTTCACCCCATTGACGCCCGATTCCTTGACTCACCTTGTGACCCGATGGGCTGTGCTCTCGGTGCGCCCTGCCCACGCCTTCGGCGAATACTTACATTGGGCTGACGCCGCCCGGCTCACTTGGTCGGTCAGGTGTTTGGACGACGCAGCGCGTCATCAGCGCTGCAGTTGCTGGAGTCCTCTTGCTGGGAGCGATTTTGTTCTCGATCAAGACTCCGAATGGCGAAATCGTGGTCGAAATCCCGAACGGCGTTTCGGAGGAGGTGAAGAAGGAGATCAAGATCAGCGTGACCGGCGACGGCACCACCGAAGTGGCGAGCGAAGCCAATGGCTGGAAAATCGGCATCAAGGAGGGGAAGTACAGCGTTGAATTGACTGGCGGAAGCGATCGCGTGCAGGTCGAAGACAAGCAGGTGACAGTCAGTCGCAGCAAGAAGACCATCGTCACGATCACCATGAAGCCAACGGGAGCAATGGCCGCGAAAGTCACGAAGCCCGCTGGCGGAGCGAACTCTGATCCTGACCGAAGGGCGATGGAATGGCTATTTTCGCTCCCTGGTGATCACGGCAACTTGTTCGTCGAATTGGCGGACGGACAGAGAGTGGCCGGCCAGTTACCCACAGTGCCGTTCCGAGTTCACACGATTTCTCTGAATGGACCGATCTTCGATCAATGGGGTGATCGTCTCGCTGATGAATTGGCCACAAAAATCGGAGGAATTCGAGCCCGTGGGGCGTGGGTCACCAGTAGCACATTGACGACTGGTGGGTTTGCCAAACTCGTCGCAATGCCGGAGTTTTCCGAGATGTCCTCGCTCCAACTCGGTTCTACGATAGACGACGGCATCTTTCCGCTGCTCGCCAAACTGCCAGACTTGAGTCAGCTCTCGATCACCGCGCAACCAAAGGTCACCGGAGCAGGTATTGGCAAACTCAAGGCGTGCTCAAATCTGAGGGAAATCGCGTGGGACTTCGGCTCGCTCAGCTCCAGGGCCGTGGAAGAACTGGCGCAACTACCAAAGCTCGACCTTCTGAATTTCAAAGTCATCACCTGCACCGAGCAGCACATGATGGCTCTTGCCAAATTGAAGATTCGAAATCTGCGAGTCCATGCGTCTCAGGTCGATGACAGCATGCTTCGCCATCTGGCCGCGATCGAGAAACTGGAGACGCTCGACGTCACTCATAATCCGATCACCGATCAAGGGCTGGCGGGACTCAAACAAATCAAGACCCTGAAGACATTGCATCTTCACGGGACCAAGGTCACCGCCGCCGGAGTCGCCGATCTGCAACAGGCCCTGCCGAAGTGCAAGATCGAATGGGACGCGCCAGACCCTGACCGCAGCGCCGTCGAGTGGCTGCTATCACTGAAACATCCACCGAAAATCGATTTGGGAAAAAACGGCGACCCGTTCCTCACACTGCAACCAGGGCAACCTCTTCCCGCAGAAAAGTTCCACCTCTACTTCATCCAGTTTGATAAGCCCGAACATGAGGAACTCGGAGACGAGTTTATGGACGAGCTTGCAAGGCATCTCAGCGGGTCAAAGCAACTGGCACGTTTTCAATTTCCTGGAAGAAAACTGACGGCGGCTGGTTTGGCAAAGCTAATTCGACTCCCCGAATTGGCAGACATAATGGATCTACAGATCAGCCCCGAATCGATGGATGACGCCATGGTGGCGGACCTGGTCGCGATGAAAAAACTGAGACATCTTGTGATCAGTCGCGTCCCCACGATCACCGGCAGAAACCTTGGTCTTTTGAAGGGAGTCGAAAACCTCCAATTGTTTGAATGCCCGAATCTCACGCCGGAGGGCCTGAAGGAACTGCAACAGTTGCCTTTGGAGTATCTTCACATCGGCAACCTGCGTTTGACCGAAGAACACGTTTCAGCACTCGCCGGGCATAAGACGTTGAAGCGACTTCATTCCCAGGGAATCGATGACTCCGTGGTCGCTGGCCTCGCGAACATGGAGAGCCTCTTCTGGCTGGGATTCGAGAACAGCCAACTCACTGACAAGGGACTTCAAGAACTGAAGAAGTTCAAGGGTCTCAAGACTACGAACGGAACTCCACACATCTCACTGACGGGCAGCAAAGTCACTGCCGCCGGAGTCGCCGATCTGCAACAGGCCCTGCCAAAGTGCAAGATCGAATGGGACGCTGCGAAGGAGTAGTGCGGCACGACACTCCGCGTCGTGAATCGCGACGCGGCGTCTCGCCACCCTCCGTTGTGGCCGGTCTCCTAACCGAGCCACACGGCGTTGACCGCAGGTCTCCCACGTCAGGAATTCAGTTGGATCACCAACCCAACTGAATCCACGGAAGCTCGAAAGTGGCGAAACCACAGCAGAACTCGCGCCGAGACGATGTTGTTCAGGCGATTGAGCATTGGCTTCCGCCTACACGCTGTCGGGCAACTGCATTTCACGGATCCGCATCTCAATCGCTTTGAGGATTTCGTAATCGCTGCGGAACGGGGACGGGAACGCGGGACGGAGGCTGAGCGGGACGTCGTCCATGCGGTAGACGGTGCCGCCAGTGTTGATGCCGTAGACTGAAGTCGTGAAGGCGACCGTCGCGACTTTGGCCGTCTCGCTCAATTTCGGATCGAGCACGACGGACTTGATCTTCGCCAGATGATCGCGAGCCGGTTGTGAGAAATTGCTCATTGGGTCGGACGCGATAATCAGCGCGGCGTCCGCTTCGCCGCGCCCCAAGGTATCGGAGGTGGTGAACTCGCCGGGATTAAAGCGGGGGTAGCCGCGACTCAGGTTGACGCCGAAGGGATAGCCGGTGGACCACGTCACCACGTTGTCCGCTCCAGTGACATTGCCGTGACCGCGCATTGGCTTGGCGGTCCAGCGCGTGTGCTTATTCATGTCGCGAGCCAGTCCCAGGATCGCTTCCGTATTGAGATGTTTGCCGCGAGTCATCGTCAGGCCCATACCAAACAAGATGACTCCAAATTTCGCCTTCTTCATCCCTTCGACAACTTCGCGCAAGGCTGCGAGCTTGATCCCCGTTTTTTCTTCGATACCAGGATCGATGTCGATCCCCTTCGCGAGGCCACGCATGGCCCAGGCGAGCTCAAAATCAGAGCGTGGTTTGAGTTGCAAGAACGTATCGACGGCTCTGGCACTCTTTGTCTTACGAACGTCGATCAACACCGCCGTGCGGTCCTTGCGTCCGTTCGGTACGAGTTCCCCCTTGGGCATTAGGCTGTATCTCGTGAAGTGTCGAGGGTGCCCTTCCGCTGGGTTGCAGCCCCAAAAAATCAAATAGTCGGCGCGGTTCTTGATCTCACCCAATGAGCAGGTCACTTCGCCAACCGCTTGAAACGCCATGCCCGACGGGCCATGACAGACGGAGGTCGTGGTATCAACCGTTCCGCCAATCCAATCAGTGATCGCCACAGCAACGCGCTGAGCCTCACAAGTCGTGTCCGATAGACCGTAGGTAATCGGGTAGTCAGCGTTGACCAGGATGTCCGCCGCTCGCTCGATCGCCTCTTCGTAGGTGGCTGGTTTCCCTTCAATCAGCGCTTGCGGGCGATCTTCGATGTTGTGATTCAAGAACCACGCCTTGCCGAGCACGCAAGCATTCTTGGCTTTCGTGATCTTGTTGTTGTTCTCGACGGTCAATTCCATATCGTCGCACACACAACCGCAAAACGTGCAGGTCGCGTCGGAGACGATCTTCGTTTGAACTTCGGTATTCGCTTCGGCAATGGCGGTACTCATGGAACTTTCCTTTGTCTTGATACGCAAACCGGAACGAGCCGGGTTTAGGTCTGGTGCTTGTGGGCGGGATTGTCTTCGGAAGAACATGAATCGGTCAATTTCGATCGGAAAATTGCCGCGACATTCCGGGGCTGAGTTTCAAACTCGTGAAGACTGTGACGTTGATTCGGATTGCAATTGTGAAAGTTCAACAGTCGTTGTTCCGAAATCTCATTCCATAATTATGGCAATCTGCTTCAATGTTTTCACGCGGACGCGAATTAGACGCTACGATCCTCGCCGTTTGAGCGAAGGTCATCGTGCGAGCAAGCAAATCCTTGTGGGAGACGACAAAAATGTGGCAAATTCAATTCAACTCAGTTTTGTTCCCAATACTTTCGGCGGTCGCGCTGTTGTTTTCGCCGTCACTGGTTCAAGCGGCTGATATCAGCGACGCTGGCAGCTTCTTTAGTGCCGAAGCATTAGCCAAAGCGAATCAGACCATTCGCGAGATTGAGGAGAAGGCAAAGCACGAAATTCGCATTGAGACTTTTGCTGCGGTGCCAGCCGACAAGATCGACGCCGTCAAGAAAATGAACAAGGCGGATCGCGAAACATTCTTCACAAAATGGTTGCACGAACGAGCCGACAAGACGAAAGCTCGCGGCGTGTTCGTCTTAATCTGCAAGGAACCGGCCCACCTGCGAATGTGGGGAGCGAAAGAAATTCAGCAAGCCGGTTTTGGAGCCGAGCAAGCGAAGCCTGTTCGCGAATTACTTCTGAGTGGCTTCAAAGCTAAAGAGTACGACAAGACCCTCACGGCCGCGCTGACCCAGCTAGCAACAACGTTCGACGGTCTAAAGAGTGTTCCGAAAAAGGGATCAGAGCCAGCGGGTCTCGCGACACGGAAGCATGATCCTGCCGCACGCCCGAATCAAACTGCCGAACAGCCTCCGGTCAATCGAGTACCGCAGCCAGTCGCTGCAGCGCGTGGAGCGAATTGGAGCAACACGTTTTTTGTCATCGCCATGATTGTCGGTGGACTCTTCCTATTCTCAGCCGTGATGAGAATGTTCGGTGGCTCACGCAACTATGGTCCGAGCGGTCAAGGTGGCTACGGTGGAGGATACGGCGGCGGCGGCGGCGGTAGTGGATTCATGAGCGGCATCGCCGGCGGCATCTTCGGAGCCGTCGCCGGGAACTGGCTCTACAACCAATTCTCCGGTAACCACGCATCGGCGAGCGAGACTCACGGCAGCGGTCACGATTCGTCGAACCTCACTGACGCGTCATCCTCATACAACGACGACATCTTGGATTCAGGGTCAGACAATTCCGGAGGAACGGATTTCGGTGGCGGCGATTTTGACGGAGGTGACTTCGGTGGAGATGGCGGCGGCGATTTCTAAATGGCCTCTCAAAAGAGAGGCTATGCAAAAAGTTTGAGCGGAGATTCCTGAGTTCGCATGACTTCGCCCAACGTAGCCATCATCGCACCGCGTGATGAGCCCGACGCTCAATACGGCTCGAATTGCCGCAGTATTCCGATCGTTCTGTAGCACTCGGCTCATCGCATGGAACGGTGACGGCTACTGACCTGCGGCTTCACCGCTCGATAATTTGCGACGTTTTTTTCCGGATAGCCGATAAGACGACGCAACTCGAAAACATCGTATTGACGCAAAATCGTTCATGTGCAAAATACGCCGCCCCTTGCCAGGACGGCAGTTGTTCTGCGGCGTGTTCTAAGCGGGGGTGATTCGCTTGCGATGATGATTCCCGTCTCGGCCAGCAAAGGAGTGCGATTGCCGTGAGAAAACTACTGATCTCGTCTGCTGTGGCGGCCACAATGGCCAGCTTTCTGTTGACCGCTTCCGGTCAAGCCCCCTCGACCGGCGGTGCAAAGCCGAAGTCCGGCTCGGTCACTCAGGCGGCGGCTCAAGGTGAATCGCCGCACAAGATCGGCCTGATCGACATGGGCCGGGTCTTCAAGGAGTACAAGAAATTTGAAGCGTTACGTGAAGACTGGAAGGCCGAACTTCAGACCAATGAAGAAAATGCCAAACAGCTCGCCGGCAAAGTCCAAAAAATCATGGAAGAAATGAAGGCGTTCAAACCGGGTAGCCCGGAGTACGTCAAACTGGAAAAACAACAGACACAACTGGCCGCCGAGTTTGAATCTTTCCGCAAGAATTCACAGCGAACGCTGATGCAGAAGGAAGCGGACATCTACAAGACGGTCTACATGGAGTCGATGGAAGTCGTCGAGAAGTTCGCCAAGCATTACGGGTACACGCTGGTGATGCGGTTCAACTCGGAGAACATCGAAGGTGAAGATTTGCAGAAGCTGCAAATCGGCCTCAATCGTGTCATCGTCTACCACCAATCGGAAGATGACCTCACTGACGGCGTGATCGGGCATCTCAATAAGACGTACGATAAAAAGGCCGGCGGCGGGACATCTTCAGGGGCTTCCGCACGCCCGCGAGTCCAAGAAGCTGGTGGTACGAAAGCGAACAACAACTAGGTTGGTGAAAGTCGAGTATGCCTGTTCGCCCGCAACGCACGATTCGACACACTGTCGAAACCGCAGGAGTCGGCCTCTTCACGGGGGCCGATGTCCGTTTGCGATTTCGGCCTGCGTCCACTGATCATGGCGTTGCATTTCAACGAACAGACTGCCCCGGCTCATCACCGATTCCGGCTCGCATTGATTTTGTTGTTCCCAAGCAGCGTCGGACAGCAGTCGCTTACAACGGCGTGCAAGTCGAGTTGATCGAGCACGTCATGGCGGCGCTCTCCGGAATGCAGATTGACAACTGCCTCATCGAACTCGATGGCCCGGAAGTACCGGGATTTGATGGGTCCTGCCAAGAACTCTGTGAGTTGCTACACGCGGCTGAAATTGTCGAACAAGATCAGTTGCGTGAAGTAATCTCACTCCCAGTTCCCGTGCAGGTTTCATCACGAGACGAAGACACTGACGTGACCGCTAGACCGATGAAGCGCGACGGTCTGGCGATTACGTACCAACTGGATTACGGCGAACGTTCGGCGATTACCCCGCAAACGTTGACCGTTGAACTCACACCTGAATTGTTCGTGCGTGAGATCGCGTTCGCTCGCACATTCGTCATGCAGGCTGAGGTCGATCAACTCAAAGCGGCTGGTTACGGCAGTCGAGTGACTTACCAAGACTTACTGGTCTTTGACGAGAATGGTCGAGTGATCGAGAACGAACTACGCACACCTGATGAATGCGTGCGTCACAAAATTCTGGATTGTGTCGGAGATCTTGCTTTGCTTGGTGCCGATCTACACGGTTACGTCAACGCTTACCGATCAGGGCATCGTCACAATCAAGAACTCGTTCGACGAATTCTTTCCGTCGGAAAATCATCCAAACTGCCTGGAACCAGTAATCGACAATGTGGCTAAATTTTTTCGCAACGTAAAACTGGCGAGACGCCTGCTTATTTTCAGCAGACGCTACAGTCGAGCCACCTCTGCTACGTGCTTCAACTCACCGGCGCTCATCACCACTGACTCGAGACAAGGACGTCTCTTATGGCGAACACGATTCATCCCCAAGCGTGCGTCGATTCACGAGCAGAACTCGGAGACGACGTTGAGATCGGTCCGTTCTGCGTCGTTGGCCCATACGTGAAATTGGGCAACGGTTGCAGGCTGACCAACAACGTCACGTTGATTGGACACACGACGATCGGCACACGAAACCGCTTTTTCCCCAATTGCGTCATCGGCGGTGAGCCACAAGACTACAGCTACAAAGAGTCGCCCACATGGGTCGAGATCGGTGACGACAACCTGTTTCGCGAAGGAGTGACAGTCAATCGTGGTGCGGAGAAAGAAGACCACGGCACGCGAATCGGACATCGCAACTTGCTGATGTCAAACGCTCACGTCGCTCATAACTGCTGTGTCGGAAACAACGTGATGCTGGTCAACGGCGTGTTGTTGGGTGGCCACGTTCACGTTCACGATCGGGCGATCATTTCAGGTAACACTGTCGTGCATCACTTCACGTCCGTCGGCACGATGGCCTTCGTCAGCGGTGGCTGCCGAGTCGTCACCGACTTACCGCCTTTCATGCTCGCCGCCGGCAACGACAATCCGGAAGTCAAAACGATCAACCTAGTCGGCATGAGGCGCGCCGGTGTTTCCGAATCGTCGATCAACGTCATCAAGCGTGCCCACCGGCTTATCTTTCGCGAACACAAAACACTGGCAGAAGCACGTGACATTTTTTACCAAGAACTTGACGGCATTCTGCCAATCGAGTTGAGCACCTTGTTCAACTTCATGGAATTGACCGCCGCCGGGCAAGTTGGGCGTGCTCGCGAAGTCTTTCGCAATGCGCCGTCGGTCAACACTCGAGAAGTCGCTCAACAAAAAGCAGCCTAAACATATTCAGAATGCGTCAGCGATGGCCGACGCTTCAAGTGACTTTGATCACACAACTTTCTTTTTTCGAAGCACCCGCCCTCAGTCACGCTTCGGTTTACAGACGCGAATTGCCACAGCATTCTTCGAGGACTTTTCTGATGCAGCCTCTCAAACTCGCGGTCATCGGAGTCGGTGCCCTCGGTCGTCATCACGCGCGGATTTTGTCGAGCCTGCCGGATGTTGAATTGGTTGCCGTTGCTGACTCCAACGCACAACAAGGCCAACAGATTGCCGAGTCGGTCGGCGCTCGTTGGGTTTCTGATCATCGCACGCTCATTGATGAAGTTGATGCCGTCACGATCGCGGTTCCAACAGCCTTTCATCATCGCGTGGCGACTGACTTTTTGGAGAACGGGATTCCGACACTTGTCGAAAAGCCACTTTCCGCCGATCTGAGCGAAGCCGTGTCTCTTGTGAAGTCTGCCGAGCGAACCGGAGCCATTCTGCAAGTTGGACATATCGAGCGATTCAACCCGGCCTTCCGAGCGGCCGAACGATTGTGTGACGAACCAAAGTACATCCGCGCCGAGCGCTTTAGTCCGTTTAGCTTTCGATCAACCGACATCGGCGTCATCCATGACATGATGATTCACGATATCGACCTGGTTCTCTCGCTCGTCAATTCACCGGTCGCGCACGTTGAAGCATTCGGCATCAAATTGATGGGTGAGCATGAAGATTCCGTACAAGCTCGGCTGACTTTCGAGAACGGATGCGTAGCCGATCTCTCCGCCAGCCGAATTCATCCGACATCTCGGCGAGCCACGACAATTTGGACGAAGTCCCGTTGCATCAACGTGGATTACAGCTCGCGCGAAGTGACTTCGTACTCTCCGTCAGCCCGGCTGCTTTACGGTATGTCGCCAGTTGAACGTGCACGGCAACCCGGCGCGGATATCGAACGCTTGAAGCAGGAGGTCTTCGGTTCGCTGATTGAAGTTCATCAAGAAACGGCATCCGCTCAAGACGCGCTCACCGCAGAACTACAAGAATTTGTCGATTGCGTGCGTCACGGAGCAACTCCGACTGTCACCGGAACCGTCGCGATTCAGGCACTAACCGTCGCGGAACGCCTCCTGGGAATCGTCCAAGCGACCGCTGCATTGGAAGTCCCAACAACCTTCAAGCAGGCGCGAGCCGCTTAACAACTAGCGAAGTAAGACTTGGATTGCGTAACGCAGTCAGAAAGTCCTTCTATACAGAAAAGGCTTTCTCGCCAAAATCTATTGGGAAGGCGGACTGTTCGTGATCGGTCACCGCGATCGTTGCTGAAGGACGGCGAACGAGGAGCGTGATCTCGTTCCCATGATCATTGAAGCTGACCTCATCGGTGAATGCTCGAATGAGAGTCAGCCCGCGACCGCTGGGACGCTCTAACGATTCCGACGAGAACGGATCAGGCAACCGTTCTGGATTGAAGCCTGCTCCTTCATCACGAATCACACAACGGAAAAATTGTTTCGTGCATTCGTAAGAGACTGTAATTCGTCGTTGCGAGTATGGTCGCTGGTGAACTCGTTGGCGTTGCAACTGTTGATATTTCTCTTCATCGTCGTCACGCAGTTTGGAGTCGAGTTCCAGATTGCCATGATAGCACGCATTAATGAGGGCCTCTTCGAGAGCCATTCCGATCCGCAAAATTGGTAAGGAGTCACATTGCCAGATGGTGTGAACCACTTCGCGTAATTGCTTCGAGAGCGACACCAGTAGAGTCACATCGTTCTCCAAAATGAATGTTGCTTTCTGATGCTTTAGTCGTTGTCCGACACGAGAGTATTGTCGGTCGTTGTCGGCGTTCGACAAAATGCGCTCGGCAGTGGTGGCCAATTCTTGGATCAAGCGTCGTTTGGGAACGTATCCCGCCGCAGCTAGTTCCAAGGCTTGGATGACCAGATCCTCGCTCCCTTGAGCGGTCATCACGATCACAGGCAACCAGGGATATTTGCGAGTGAGTTCTTGCACCAACTGTAAGCCGTCGAGTCTGGGCATGTGGATGTCGGTGACGACTAAGTCGAGATTGAGCAGAGCGACTTGCTCCAACGCCGAAATTCCGTCATGGGCAAAGTGGACTTCCGCGTTATCTATCTGGCCTAACGCACCACCGGCCAAAGTTCGGTCCACAGAAGAATCATCGACAACCAGAAAACGGGGCATTGAAGACTCCAAAAGTCTGACTTGATAGAAACAGAGGAACGAGTCACCACGCTTCGGGAGGCCGTAGTCAGTATCGGGAAGGCTCACGACCACGTGCTGCTCGTTCCTCTTGAACGATCCAAGTGATGAGTGCGGTTTCCAAGTAATTTATGTCCGCTTGCAGATTGATGACGGCAGTTGGCAGCTCATCCCAACGCTCATCCTTGGCCAGTTGTTCGACCTCTTTTGCAACGGTCGCACAGGGAACAGCACCGATATTGTCGGCCGAGCTCTTCATTGTATGTGCAATCCGGCGCAGCTTGGGACCTTCGCGTGCATCCAATGCCCCGTTGAGTTCACTGCGGATCATCGGCAATTGATCACAGACAAGCTGCACGATCTCGGCGAATAGCTTGTGATCGCCGTTCAACCATTCCAGAGCCTGCGTTTTGTTTGTCAGGACAAGGGCAACATCAACAGTGATCGAAGCCTCCGAATTTGAGAGCTGATCGACTGCAACTTCCGAATTGGTCTCTAAGTCCTGCTTACGTTCTGGCAGGAAACTGGCAATTGTTCGCAACAGTTCAAGCCGTTGAATCGGCTTCGTCGCGTAGTCATCGCAGCCTGCATCCAAACATTGTTGGCGATCGCCACGCATCGCATTGGCAGTCAGCGCAACGATCGGTTCCATATAACCCATCGAACGTAGCTTCTTCGTGGCTGAGTAGCCGTCGAGAACCGGCATCTGCATATCCATCAACACGACATCAAAAGGATGCCCGTGACGGAACTCTTGCCACACGAGCGAAACGGCGGTCTCGCCGTTGTTTGCCAGCACGACTTCGGCACCACTTTTTTTCAGCAATGCAGAGATCAGTCGTTGATTATCTGGACTGTCCTCTGCCAACAAAATGCGACACGGCAAATGAATGTCTCGGCCGGGACTGATTAATTCACGGCACGTCAGCGATGTGATCGCTTCGCTGGGTTCTGGACACCAAATTGCGTGGCTCAACAACCCAGTCTGGAGCACGACGACAAAAGTGCTGCCACGACCCAACTGGCTGGATACGGTCACATCACCTCCCAACATGCGAGCCAATCGGCGGCTGATGGAGAGGCCCAGTCCTGTGCCACCAAAACGTCGCGTCGTCGATCCATCCCCCTGCATAAACGGCTGAAAAAGTTTTTGTCTGTGGTCATCGGACAAACCAATTCCCGTGTCGATGATCGACAACCGCAGGCGAGCGACATCTCCAGGCCCACTGCTTTGAATGCATTCGACATGCAACTCAACTCGACCTTCCGCCGTAAATTTGATCGCGTTGCCGATCAGGTTGATCAAAATCTGACGCAGCCGAGTCGGATCAGTTCGCACTTTGTCGGGCATTGCACTGAGGTATTTCAGCACGAGTGGCAGTTGCTTCGCATCCGCGCGAACTCTCATCACCGACATGATCTCGGCGATGAGAGCCACTGGCGAAACGGGAATCAACTCGACATCGAGTTTACCAGCTTCGATCTTGGAGAGATCCAAAATGTCATTGATAAGATGCAGTAAGTGCTCGCCGTTGCGATGAATTGTTTCTGCTGCGGATGAACGCTCTGAAGCAGTAATGCCGGATTCCAGCAAGTTCTCTGCGAAGCCCAAAATGGCCGTCAGTGGTGTCCGGATCTCATGGCTCATGTTCGCCAAGAACTGGCTCTTGGCTCGATTCGCAGCCTCGGCTTCTTCTTTCTGCTGTTGTATGGTTTCGTTGGCATCAGCCAACAGTCGGGTCTGCGCCAACAACAGCGTGTGAATATCAAGCAACGAAAAACAACCGCCATTATCGACCGCGATTGGCTCATACACAGCTCGCGGAACGCGTTCCAAGGCAAACCGAGTCGCTTCGGCGATTCCGCAAGCGGCAGGCAAGACCAACAAGTCGCTGTCCAATTGATCCAACAAATCAAAGATCGGACGCTGTAGAAACAGTTCGACTCCGAATGGATGACTTAACTGCTCTTGAAATTGAGCACGAGAAACGACTCCGAGTAATTCTTCATCCTCGCAGACCAGAACACCTGGAAGATCAGGGCGTTGATCGAACGCACGGGCAACGGCGGATGATCGTGTTTCCGACGAGACTCGAAAATCATGCGTCTTAAGCTGCAGTAGCGTCAGTGGGCTCGACTGCGGCTCAAAGAGCGTCTGCCGTTCATCGTTGACCACTCGATCTGTTCGCTCGGAATGAGCTGAAAACTGGGGACAGCCCGTCTCGATCACATCGGAAGTGTCGATCATGTTGCAATATCCAAGAGGGACTGTCCCCGAGAGGGGCAAAGCCGAGCGATGCCGATTCAGGCGTATCCAGTGCATCTTGTCTGAACGTGAAAAACTTTCGACGTGCGCTGCGTGAAATGTTTGTGAATGCCCTCTTTCGCACCCAGTTATCTGACAAATGAATCCGCACGCTTGCGTCCCCAAAACGAATACCAAGGAGCACGGAAAAACGGGACATAGGGAAGCCGGGGCCGGCTTTCGAGAAACCGCTGACACTGAAAAGTACGGTGCAGATAAGGGACGTGATCGTGGCTGAGATGCACATTGTCGAACGCGAACCATGTCGGCCAAAATGTTCGGCTGAACCAAGAGTGCGACTCATACCCGGACTCACCGTGTTTGCGAGAAATAGAGAAGTCGAACGCCCCGAATGTCCCGTCCGTCTTGAGCAACCAATGGGCCTGTTCGATCGCGGCGAACCAATCAGGGATCATCGTCAGGCGGTAAGAACAAGTGACGATATCGACCGACTCTGGTGGCTGAAAACGAGTTACATCGGCCACGACCGTTTCAACGTTTGGCCAACCATGTTTCTGACTACGTTCATGAGCCACCTCCAACAATGACGGTGACAAATCAACGACATAAACTTTTGACAGTCGTGGAATCCAGTCACCGATGATTTCTAAATTCGCTCCTGTCGCACCACCAAGATCGCCCCAAACGTCTGGAGTTTCCAGAGCGTCTGAGTCTTCGGCTCAGGAAAGTCATTGAATGAATACCGGTCTCCCACCAAACTGTGGCATCGAGTACTTGATCTCGACGGAACATATCGATTCAAGGCTGCCAAATTGAGTTCCCGATCATCCCGCTTCACACTAAATCAACGGTGGGGCTATCCGAGATTGCGACAGACGACGGGAAGACTGACCGATTAAAGATTGATTCAAGTAGGGTCGCGTGCCGAAGATTCGGATCGTTGTGATTCAGTCGATGGACTTTGCCACGACGAGTTTTGGCTAGTAATGTCCCGTCGGGAAAGACGGATTCCACAACCCAATATTTATCCACGCAATACGAATACAAATCGCCATTTGAGGCGGGAGCAATTAATCGCGCGCGCTGTCCGGGATGCTCACTGGATTTTGTCTTTCGATAGACGATTCTGTCGGCGACATGAAATCTCCGAAACTTCACAGCGAACTCTCCTGGACACAATATGCTGCTCTGTCAGTCACATTCAAAATGTGCGTACTGAATCAACCCGAAAGATTATTCACAACGTCCTTCTCTTGGGTAGCAGGGCCAGCGCGCATAACTGGGTAATCTAGGGCGACTTGCGCTCTTTCTGTTTGTATGGTATCTCTGTCTCCTGGAATATGTCTGCGTGAGTTCTCTGGTCGTGTGACTATGGGCTGGAGCGCAGGAGTCCAGACCAG
>JAPLNX010000607.1 GCA_026400935.1 Planctomycetia bacterium
ACCTGACCACCGCCCATGCACTGGCCGTTCAATCCTCTCGCAGGTAAGACCATCAACCGGAGAGCCGGATGCGGGAAACCCGCCCGTCCGGTTCGGAGGGAGGGGCGACCGAAATCAATCGGTCGTTCCTACCCCTATCTTGGGGACGAGGCACTTTGGCGAGTGAACGGTGCCAGTGCATCCGCCAACTGCTCCGCCGAGGCGAAGCGATCCTTCGGCGATTTCGCCATGAGTTTCTGATAGATCGCATTCAACTCAGCGGGAATCTCTTCGGTAGGACGGACACCCATGTCTGTCGTCTGCGGCGATGTCGCTGAAGTCGAGTCGGGCAGGAGTGCCCCACCTACTGCGTCGGCTCGCGCGGCGATCAAGTCGGGAATCGGGTCGCGGACATGACCCATCATTTTTCGCGGAACCGAGCGGTATTCGTCGCCGCCATACGGCGGCCGTCCGGTCAACAACAGAAACAGCGTGCAACCCAGCGAGTACAGATCGGCCCGCGCGTCGCAGGCATGTGCGTCCTCCCATTGTTCGGGTGCCATGTAATCGGGCGTGCCGAAACACTGACCGGTCGTGGTCAACGCGGCGGGAGTCTGTTCCTCGGACAAAAGCGCCAGCCCCAAGTCGAGGATCTTGATGAGTCCCCCCTGCTTGGTGACAAACAGGTTCGACGGCTTGATGTCGCGATGCACGAGTCCCAATTTGTGAGCCGCCGCCAACCCCAACGCGGCCTGTCGGATCGCCTTGCACGCTTTGATCACCGACAGCGGCCCCTTGGCTTTCACCAACACTTGCAGGTCTTGACCTTC
This sequence comes from Planctomycetia bacterium, assembly GCA_026400935.1. Lineage (GTDB taxonomy): Bacteria > Planctomycetota > Planctomycetia > Planctomycetales > Planctomycetaceae > SXKJ01. Next base: position 810 of record JAPLNX010000607.1, read on the forward strand.
GACATACTCCATCGACAGGTAATGCACGCCGCCAAACTCGCCCGCGTCATGAGCTTGAACCACGTTCGGATGATGCAATGCGCCGACGGCCATCATCTCTCGCTCAAATCTTGCCAACGCATCGGGGCGAGACATGACATGCTGCGGCAGAATCTTCAACGCCACCAACTTGCCCAGCTTGGTATGTTTCGCCTTGTAGACAGCTCCCATGCCCCCTTCACCGAGTTTTTCGAGCAACTGATACGGTCCCAACTGACTGCCAGGACCAACGACCGGGCCGTCAGCGTTCATCGACGTGAATTCACCTGCCGACGTCTGGTCCAGCGGACTGAGCGACGAATGCGTCGCTGCGAGCAGCGGTTCGGGATGATGAACAACGGTCGTATCAATTTCAGGATTAGGCTGCGGCTCAGACATCAAGTCTCTCCCCTCAACACGTCGGCTCGAACGACCGCTCAATCGGCGTGGCGCACCATATCGGACACCAAACGTATGGAGCGATACCTCACACGGTCTGAAGTGAGCGTTTAACCCCATTTTCCGCACCCTGTCGAACGCTTCAAGCCACCGGGCATCGGCGGCGAGTTGTTCGTCGTCAGTCTGGCGGTCGCGGGAGCAAGCGACGCAGGGTTTCGGCGGGGGTTGGCAGTTCGAGTTGGCGGAGGATTTCCGACTGACGAGACGTGAGTCGCGTGGGGCTGACCGTGCGGCCCAAGCCGTGACGGTCGATCAAG
>JAPLNX010000298.1 GCA_026400935.1 Planctomycetia bacterium
ACGAACTCCCAATTCTCGAAGTCCGTGGCGAATCCCAACTCGGTACAGCGAGCCCAAAACTGATTGGCAATGTATTGAAACACCGCACGGCTTCAATTTACCCCAGAAGCACAACCGGCTCACCCGTAATGAGTTACGAGTGAGCCGTTTGTGATTAACGGAGAGGGAGGGATTCGAACCCTCGGTGAGCTTGCACCCACACTAGTTTTCGAGACTAGCACAATCGGCCACTCTGTCACCTCTCCGAGTCCAATTTGCCAAACCACCTGCCAACCAGTGGCTCGCAGGTGGGCGGATGATAGCGGCGGTTTCGTTGTAGCGCCAAGCGTTGAAATTTTGACTATGTAAATAGCGGCCTATCTTTTGAGTGACGGAAACTCCTTCACCAAACAATTTGTCGCCCACCTCGTCGTTACCACCGCTCATCGCACACGCATAGTTGGGCATGCTACATACGGTCGATGAACGAACCGCGAAAGTGGCCGTCGTCGACGGGGGGGTGATACTTGATCGACAGCGACGGGTCGGTGATGACTTTGCTGCCGTCGTGGTACGAGTGCATGGCGTGATCGCAGATCGTACTGGTGAGCAATGTCCGCTCGACGGGGTACGGCGAGCGACCGGTGGCGAAAAACTGTTCGATGTTGAACGTCAGCGGGTCGAAGAATCTCGCGCCGGGCGGCGGCGGCAAAATGAAGCAGGTCGAGACCGGCTCGGACTGGCCTCGAATCTTTCCGGCGAAGGCGAACTCCGAAACCGCTTCGACCAGATTGAAGACCGCTCCCTTCGTCCCGTCGGCGTATTCGATGAGCACGCAGAGCGGGTTCTTCACCTGGTCGCGTACCTTGCCGTAATTGAGGCTCGGACACCGCGAGAGAGCGTGGTCCAACAGCGACCACGACCAGCGGCCTTCGTCGCCCGCTTGCCAAACGGCGTTGCCGGAAAGGCATTGAACCGACTTCACGCCGGTCTCACCGCCAGGCCGACGTTCCATCATGCACTGCAACACTTCGAGGACGTGAAACAAGTAAATCTCGAGGTTGCTGCGGTCGTAGCCGATCACCGCGACTCCCTCTTCAAACGGGGTTCCGAGCGGCGGGTTGAATTCGGGCAAACGCCACGTCACCGGCAATGACGAGCCGGCCATCAAACCGAATTTGAGTTCCTTCGCCGTCGCGACCATCTCAGCGGCGTGACGGTGGTCGTAAGAGAGATGCTTGTCGACAAAGACCGGCACGCTCCGTCCGCTCTTCCGAAAGACGTTGACGATTTCTTGGAACAGCTCGAAGCGCGGATAAACGATTTGGCCCCACTTGTTCGTCGGGTAGTCGCCGTGCTCGATGATCAGCAGCACGGCATCGACATCGAGCGACTTCTCGCCGCCGAGCGTTTGCGCGATCGTCGGACAGAGTTCGATGCCGTGCTGCCGACAGACCTCCGGGCCGAGATCGTTTTCCGGCTGTTGATGATCGAACATCCGCACGAGCTGGAACGGCGGCTGGTGATGCAGGCCGTTGATCGTGTAGCCGTGAATGAATCGCCCGGCGATGTGATAAGCGTGCGACCTCAAGCGATAGATCGAATTGATCGCGGCGACTCGCGGCAAGCGAGCCGGTTTGGTTTTCGTGTCGGTGGCATCGTCCGCCGACAGCGAACCGGTCAGCGGCACCGTCATCGCAGCGGCAGCGAGTTTCAGCAGATCACGTCGAGGCAGGAGCGAGTTCAGGGTGGGCATGGCACGAAGATCCGATGGGATGAGTACGGTGATGAAAACGGCGGTCGATCGTAGCTGCCGGGCCGATGATATTCGCCCCCACTGACCCCAGTCGGTGGGGGCGTTGCGGAGGGCGATGAAGTCGCACGACGTCAGCGAGGTGGCTCCGTTACACTTCGCCGCCAATTGTCGGCGGCAACACGTTTTCGGAAAGACCATCAGACCATTCCGCGGAGACCCATTCGATGGACCCAGTCGATTTACTCAAAGACCTCGTGGCGATTCCCAGTGTCAATCCGATGGGGCGCGACCTCACCGGTCCGGAATTCTTTGAAGGGCGAGTCAGCGATTACCTCGAAGCGTTCTTTCGCGAATTGGGCGTGAAGTGGCAGCGGATCGAAGTGGTTCCTGGTCGAGCCAATGTCATCGCTCGATTCGACGTTCCTGGTGCGAAGCGGACGGTGATGCTGGACGCTCACGAAGACACGGTGCCGACCGACGGCTTCGCCGATCCATTCAACCCGGTGATTCGCGACGGCAAACTGTTTGGCCGAGGAAGCTGCGACGTGAAGGGGGGCATGGCCGCGATGCTCTCCGCGTTCGCTCGATTGGTGCGTGAGAAACCGGCGAACGCCTCGAACGTCATCATGTCCTGCACGTGCGATGAAGAATCGACGTCGCTCGGCGTGAACGATCTGACGCAACTCTGGACAGACCCGAAGCGAGCCGGTTCGATCATCGAACGGCAGCCGGACATCGCGATCGTCGCCGAGCCGACGCAACTGGACGTCGTCGTCGCACATCGCGGGGCGACACGCTGGAAGATCCGCACCGCCGGTCGCGCGTGTCACAGTTCGCAACCGCAAGACGGGATCAACGCGATCTATCGCATGGGGCACGTGCTGACGGCGCTGGAAGAATTCGCCGAGTTACTGCCGCAGCGAGTGACACCGCATCCGCTCTGTGGTTCCGCGACGATCAGCGTCGGTCGGATCACCGGCGGCATCAGCGTCAACACGGTTCCCGATAGCTGCGAGATCGAAATCGACCGCCGTGTGATCCCCGGCGAAGACGGTTGGGATTCGATCAAGCAAGTCCGTGAGCATCTCGATTCACGATTGGGCTTCGCGGTTGAGCACTTACCGCCGTGGCTGGTGGGAGTCTCGCTGTCTGACGAGCACAACGGCCCACTCGGCGATGAGTTGTTAGATCGCATCACCGAAGTTGCCGGACCGCATCGCAAAGTTGGAGTGCCATATGGGACGCACGCCTCGCGTATCGCATCTGCCGGTGTTCCTTCGGTCGTCTTCGGCCCCGGCGATATTGCTCAAGCTCACACAGTCAACGAATGGATCGACATCAACCAACTCCGCCAAGCAGCAGAGATTTACTACCGATTCTGTGTCATTGGTCTCTACCCAATTATCCGCATCTGAGAACTGGGAATGGTAGTTGGACGTCGCGGACGAGTTGTTTGAGGTCATTCAGATCATGCGTTTCGAGGTATTCGGTCATCGACAGCAGGACCCACAGACCGGCCAGCA
>JAPLNX010000106.1 GCA_026400935.1 Planctomycetia bacterium
GTTGACCTCCTGCAACAAGCTCGTCAGGTCCGGCGGGATTAAGTTGAAGCGATCAATCAGCGGATCGGTGACGCGCATCGGCACACTCGGGGGTAGACCGAGGTTGATTTTGAAGGCGTCCAAGCGGCTTGCGTAACCCGCTTTTGACGTCAGCAAATTGCTCTGCGCGTTGTAATATGCTTGCCGAGTCTGATCGACTTGCAGTCGGTTCGGCAGGCGACCGGCAACAAAGACTTCGTCCAATTGCGTCACACTGTCTCGCAATGCCGCGAGGTTTGCTTCGCGATTGCGGATCAACTGCTGTTCTTGCAACACACCCAGGAACCCACCGATCGGTGCGGCCCCCGCGCGACCGCTCGGCAGTCCTGCCAAAACGCCGAGTCCATTTTGACCGACAGCCCCAGATCGAATGGGACCATCGCCAGGGTTTCGCCCGGCGATAACCTGCACATAGAAGCCGCGTCGATATTGTTCCATCTGTCGCACGTCAGCCAACAGCGTCCGCTCCGATTGCGTGAGGCGTTCCAGAACGCGAGCACGTCCGGCGTATTGCAAAAGCGGTTGCATCAAGCTGAAGTTAAACGTCGAGCCAACCATCTCCACATCGCCGCCAGAGAACTGCCACACCAACGAATTCGCCAAGCCAACAGCCAATTCACCGCCAGTCGCCGTGAGCTTTTTGAGGTTCGGGTTCGTCTCCGTCTCTAACGAGCTCTTCGCCGCCCCTGTTTTGAGGTCTTGCCCAGAGAATGTCGCCGCTGTCGCATTCGTCGCGAAGAATTGTGTGTTGAATCGGAACCGCTCGAAGGTCACATCCAACGCGGAGAGATAAAGGTCTTCCAACTCCGTCTGATACTCGCGCGAGTTCTTCCGCGCGACGCGGACTGAGTCTGCGAGATTCAACACGACATCGCCATTCGCGTCGCGGGGCAAAGACGACAACCAAGTCCCTGAATCAACACTCAGAGCATCACCATTGTCGTGCCAATGAGACCAACCTTTGTGGCCATTGACTCCGTGCATCAGTTGATGCGAAGTTGGATCATCCGGCGGTAGTGGTTCACAGTCCGGATCGAAAGGATCGAACAACCGCGAATCGGCAGCAGGGGTGAGATCACCGCGATCAAAGTACCCGCTCTTCTCCGCAACCGCGACTTGCACGTCGCAGTCCGCTTGCTTACGCCACCACGCGCGCGTGCAACCGCCGCTGCCACACAACTGCAGCAAGCAGAGACTCAGCGAGAGCCAGGCAGTCTGGCGAATTGAGGCAAGTGTCCGCACTCGGCCACCACACATGAAAGCGACGTTTGATGGATGAACTTCGCTTTCGTCATCGGCGGATCATCAAGTCAAAGTTTGACGCAATTCCCGGTTCGCCGAATTAGCAATTCGCCGTATTCGCCAGACCACGCAGAATGCCACAACAGTCGCTCGAAGAGCCAATTAATACGACATTCGGAAATCATCGCGGCTAAGGAACTGGTTCGGAACAGGGAACTTGTTCTGGGCCATGTCCTAAGCGTGTCTAAATTCCTGGCACTTTCGCGGCACCGGTTCGCGGCCAAATGATAACTCGACCATCGGTGCTGGCGGTGACGATCGTCCCATCGCGAGCGACTCGGACGCAGGTCACCGCACCGCGATGTGTGGTTGCTTCGCCGAGTTGCACGAACGAGATCAAAAAATCGGCAGCGATCGGCGGCTCACCAGCCGCGAGCTGGTCTTCGCGATGCCAATCCCACATTCGCGCAGTGCCGTCGCTTCCGCCACTGAGAAGACGATCGTCGTCGGGCAAGAATGCGACCGAGTTCACTCCACCCAAACCATGACCACGAATCTCGGCATGCAGCTGCGGTGCGGCGTTTGGAGCGGGAGCCAGATTCCAAACCCAGCCAACGCTTTCTTGAGTCCCTGCCTCCTTGCCACCGATCGCCACGAAGCGGCCATCGTTGGAAAACGTTCCACAAAGTTGGTCGTAATCTTTTTTCGCCCCTTGGTCGTTGGCGGGCATCGGCAGGTCCAAAGTCACTGACGTCGGTTCGGCATCGGGCTTGATCGTCCAGACGCGCGGTCGTGCGTCATGACCGACCGTAAGAATTTTTGAACCATCGACAGACCACGTTCCAAAGCGAACGGGACCAACATGATCTTTCAATTCATGGACCAAGCGAGCGGTCTGTTGTTCCGGTTGCCACTCCCAAACCTTGGCGGTTCCGTCGTAGCTCGCACTGACGAAATGCAGCGAGCCTTTAATCGGCGAGAACTCGGCGTTCATCACCATACCAAGATGCGGGTATTCCACCTTGTGCAGATTTCGGCCATAGGTCGGGCTATTTTCGTCGGCATCAAAAACTCTCAGCGAACGCCCGCCCGTCACAGCAAAGCGTCCATCTGCAGAATAGCCCGCAGAAAAAACCGGGCCTTGCGGGCGAAAGCTGGCCAAGTTGGCTCCGTCTTGCAGTCGCCACAAATTTGCCGCGTTATGCGTCTGCGTGACGACATGCAGCGGTTCCATTTCATCGGGCCGTAGGATCGCCGCAAAAGGTTGAGCACGTTCCGCCGTGTTTTCGCTGTTATCAACCGTGAGCGAACGGGTGATCTTGGCGGTGTTGGAATCAAAAAAATGGAGCGTGCCATCAGTCGTGGTGATGACGGCTTGAACTCCGTCAGCACTCCACGCGGGAACGGGAACTCGACCTTGATCTTTGACGGAACCGGCGGCCGCACCCATCGCCAAATCGATGGCCTGCGCACGGCGAGTTTCCAAATCCCATAAGGTCAATTTGGTCGTCGCCCCCTGATCTTTGACGTCAACTTTCGATTTCTTCTGCGCTCGGCGCGAGACCGTAAAGAAGCGATCGCCACGTGGGCTGACCGCCAGGTTGACGATCATGCCGTCATGCTCATATTGCCGATCGCGTTGAAAGGAGACGCCGCTCGTGGTCTCTGTGACATTCCACAATACGACACGCCGATCAACGCCCGCTGAAAGCATGCGCGAGCCATCGCCGAGAAATTCCATTTTCACGATTTCGCCGACGTGCATGTTGCGTTGCCGACCAATCACCTTACCCGTCTCCGCATCCCACACGACGAGATAACCTTCTCGATCTGCCGATAAAAGCCGTTTATTGTTCGGAGAGATGGCGACACTTGTTACTCGATAATGATGCTGGCCATCGAGAATGATTTCCGGTCGTGGACGGCGGCTGACGAGCACACCGGCGGTGTTCCACAATTGAGCGGTGTGCCAATTCGGTTTTTTAGCTCCGGCCACCAGTTTGTTGTCGGCAGTCGAGCGCCCGGCTGTCAGAATCCACTGACCATCACGCGAGATATCAACGACACCGTACATCCCGGTTTCCGGAAGCATCGCCAGTTCGCGACCAGCCGAAGGTCCGACACGCGAATCCCAAATCCGCATCGTGCCATCAAAGCCACTCGTCAACAGTGTGTTTCCATCAGGGAAGAACTTCATCGTCAACAAGTCATATTCGTGCCCTTCCAAAAAGACGTTGTCGTCGAATTCAATACTCTTACCGCTCGCAGATCCGACTCGCTCTCCGGTCAAACTGTCCCACACGCGAGCCGTTTGATCGCGCGATGACGAGAGAACTCGACGTCCATCGCGACTAAAGACGGCTGATAGAACAGCATCAGTATGTCCCGTCACGATTTGCACAGACGGGCGTTTTTCTGTCGCGACTTTCGTAGCAACTGGCTTCACCGGTTCTGCCGGAGGAGTCTTTTTTTGGGCATCAGATTCAGGTATTTGGTAACTGACGAAAGAGACGCGACTTTGACTGGATGACGTTCGAGGTGCTTCTTCCAAGTAACCCGATTCGCCGACAAGGGGACGCGTTTCACGTGGCTGAGATGCCGAAGTGCCTGAAGCGGATGAGACCGAGACTGACGAGTGCGTCGTCAAAACGTCGGGGAACGTTCGGCCTCGCGAACGCTGTGGATTACTGTGCAACGATGTCTTCTGCGCTCCTTCCGTCATCGGTTGATCGAGCCATTCGCGAGACTTTTGGTACGTCTGCAAATTCCATACGTGCAGGAATTGGTCGTAACTTCCAGAAACCAACAACTCTGGCGATTGAGGCAGTGGGAAGCATGATCGCACGGGACCGCCGTGACCGTACAAAACAATCGTGCGCTCGAACGTCGGCAGCGCGTCCGTTTCTTGACGCTTCCAAATAGAGATCGTGCCATCATCGCCCGCCGCGAAAAGCTGCGTACTGTCGGCGTTAAATGCGAGTGAACGGACTCGCTCCACACGCTTGGAATGCAGCCCTACTTTGAGCGACGCGACATTCACGGTGAGCGATTTCTTGGCCAGCCCTGCTTTTCGTAAATCGGTGCGGAAGAGATGAATCTCCGCAGCCGCACCGTTGACGACGGCATACTGTCCGTCGTGCGTCAATGCGATCGTGACCATACCACGGCCTTGTTTCACTTTGCCTTCCGGTGGGACTTGGAACGTCCTTAACGGCTTGATGTCCAAGCCAGCTTCGACCTTCACCACTTCCCACGAGTAAGCGACCCCTGCCGCTTCATCTGCATTGGAGGTTCCGGCGACAAGCGTCGCTTCATCACGTGACCAAGCCACCGCTTGAACGGGATAAAGAACTTTTTGCTGAGCCAATTCACGGGCACCGTCGAGAGACCAAAGTCGCACAGTGCGATCGTCGCCGCCGGAAGCCAGACGTTTTCCGTCTTCGGAAAACATCACGGTATTGACTGACTTGTCATGGCCCTTCAGCACAATCGGATCAGCCTCATTCGCAAGCGTCCAAACGCGAATCAAGCCATCCTCGCCGGCTGCGGCAATCGCCGATCCGTTCGGCGCCATCGCCACAGTACGAGGCCGTCCCTCAAACGCGAACCTTCGAGATTGTTGATCTTCGACGTGTCCTTGTGCATTGACCAGCATGACAACGAGGCTACCGGCGCTGTCCGCCGCGACCAGCAGTCGTCCGTCACGGCTGACGCTGATTGCTTCGACTGGCTTCATCATCGAAACCGCTTGCGGTGCGGTGACGGTACTCCACAACTGGTCCCATTCGGCTTTGCACTTATCCGAGTAATTCTTCTTGAGGTCTTCGAGCTTCAGCCGCGCGTCGGAGTAACGCCCTTCTTGAACGAAGCGATTCGCCGCCGCCAAACCGGCGAGGTATCTCGCCGACTTCGCTTGTTCTTCGGCAAGATCCGCTTGTTGTTTCGCCAACTTAGCGATCGCTTCCGCTTCGGCTTTGTCTTTATTTGCTTTGACCTTCGCGAGATCAGCCTGCTCGGCAGCAGCCACAGCTTCTTTTGCTTTGCCGTCGGCGACCTTCGCCTTCTCGTCTGCCGCTTTCGCTTTGACGTCAGCAAGCATCGCCAACTCAGCCGCCTCTTTCGCACGCTTATCGGCTTGTTCCGCTTCGACAATCGCGGCGGCGGCCTTCTCTTTTTCTGCCTCTGCTTTTGCGACAGCGATATCTGCCTTCTTTTGTTCCTCAATCGCTTTCGCTTGAGCGGCAGTGGCTTTTGTTTGCTCTTGCTCAGCCTTAACAACTGCCTCAGCCGCTTTGGCAAGAGCGGCTGTCAGATTGAATTGCAGCCTCGCTGCGACCGCGAGGAATACGACCAATCCCAATGCCATCGCGCCCGCAGCGATCTTCAACAGCTTCATGCGACGAACACGGCTTTCGCGTTCTTCCTTCGCCTGCAGCAACAACGTTCGGGTCTCGCTGTGTGATTCGGCGTTCGTATCGAGAACTGACAGACCGAGGTCGAAGTCCCCTTTGTTCAGAGCCAGCTGACCGAGTCCTAACTGCGTTTCGGTCAAACCTTCGCGAGCACTTTGGTTGCCCGTCCATTCGCGCAATGACTCGGTAAAGAGCGTCAGAGCGTTTTGATAACTTGCGTAAGTTGGTCCTTCTTGAGCAACAGGGAGCTTTCCTGCGGAGGTTTTTGTATTCGTAGCAACCGCGTTAGCGGGAACTGCCGTGACGATCAATTCGCGAGCACGGCCTTCCAAATTTCGGCTAGCGGCGTGTTGTTCGTATTCACGAATCGCCTGTTGAAACTCAACCACAGTCGGATAACGGTCGGCTGGTTTCGTGGCCATTGCCTTCATGGCGATGTCGATCAGTTCCCCTTTGTGTTCGGTTTCGCGAATAACGTTTTCGCAGACAACACGGCGAATCTCATTCATCTTCTTCGCGGCAGATTGGGTTCCCTTCTGGGTTGCCGTATCGAAGTCGTGAGGCGGCTTGCCAGTGACCGCTTCAAACAACATCGCTCCCAGCAAATAGATGTCACATGGTGGTCCCATCTTGCCTAGAGGGCCAAGGATTAATTCGGGAGCCATGTAAGCAGGTGTCCCCGATCCCAGGCCGGCGGTCACTGCGAGCGGCAGACGCCCCTTCCCTTCCCCGAACGGCAGCGCGAGACCCCAGTCGAGTACAGCGACTTCGCCGAACTCACCGATCATCACGTTCTCTGGCTTGAGATCGCGATTGATGACATGCCGAGCGTGTGCGAACGCGATCCCGTCCGCCACCTTCAACAAGATGTCAATGTTTTCTTCGAGCGATAACTCCGGCAGCCTTTTATTCCAAGGCACACCGCGGACCCACTTCATCGCATAAAACAGTGAACCGTCGTTTGCGGTTCCCATGTCATAGATCGGGACGATATTCGGGTGAAACAAGTCGGCAGTGACGACCGCCTCCGACACGAACATGTCCGTCCGATGCTTGATCACTTTGTCGAACGTGCCCATCGACTTCAGCTTGTCGGCCTGTGTCGAAGGCATCGGTTTCAATGATTTAAGCACGACCTCGCGACCAAGCGATTGCTGCCGCGCGACGTACACGACACCCATGCCGCCTTCACCCAACTGCTTAACAAGCCGGTAGTCGGACTTTGACGTGACTCGCCCATGTTGCAGGCCACCCAGCGATCGCAAAGCAACGTTGAGCGATTCCGCTGGGACGCTTGCCGATTTAGCCGGTACCGGGCCGGGATCAGTCCCGTTCGCAGACGTTTTCATTGGATCTTTGCTGACACCCAACCCAACCGTTTTGTCGGCAGAAAAGACGGGGGCGGCAGCTTGCGAGACGTCATCTCCGACCATCGTCTTTTCGTCGTATGGGACGTCGGTGATCGTGCCGAGTTTCGGAGCGGCCTTTGCCTTCGAAACGACTTTCGGTTTTGGAGCAGCCGTGAGATCCTCATCGAGCATCGTCTTGCCGAAGTCTTCTTGCGGGCCTTCATGCGACTCGTCGGAACGACCGTCATCGAAAGGATCGACGAGCATTGTCTTCCCAGCGAAATCATCGTCAGCAACTTCGGCGAGCGCACCCACTGGCAACGTCTTGTCAAAATCGACTTCGTCACCGGCCATGTCGTCCGGGTCAGACTGCATCGTCTTGTCAGCGAAGTCTTCATCGGCGGTTTCAGCGAGTGCACCAGCAGGCAACGTCTTGTCGAAATCGACTTCGTCATCGGTCATGTCGCCCGGGTCAGACTGCATCGTCTTATCTGCAAAGTCTTCGTCAGCATCTTCTGCGAGTGCCTCAGCAGGCGGGGTCTTGTCGAAATCAATTTCGTCACCGGCCATGCCGCCCGCGTCAGACTGCATCGTCTTATCTGCAAAGTCTTCGTCAATCGTCGCAACGAGCGCTCCTTCCGGCAGCGTATTGTCGAAATCAACACCGTCATCCGCTTCATCGCCGGGATCGGACAACATGGTTTTTTCGGCGATGTCTTCCACAGCCTGTTCGCCAAACGCGTCTTCCGGCAATGTTTGATCCGGATTCACATTCACGTCTTCCAGAATCGTTGTGACATTCGCACCTGGAACATCAAACGATTCCGCCTCGTCGCTCAGCATTGTTTGACCAACATCCGCGGCTGCGACGTCGTCGAATGCATCTTCTGGAAGAGTTTCATCGACTCGCGGCGAGTTGTTCGACGGTGGCTTGTGAGCAGTCGATTTCGCGTCCTGCGATGCAGGCACGGAATTGCCGCTCACCGGTGTTTGTCCCGATGGCAGCGGGGGTGTCGGCTTTGAATGGGGTGACTGATCGTCGTTCTGATCTGTGCTCATAAATTATCGAACCTGTCAGTGATTCAGAATCGTTCATCTATGACGTGCGTAAGAAACGATCGCCGCTCACAGAATGCGGTGAATCTACCTGTTGAAAGAACACCTCACAAACCCGTTCGCCAGATTCTCGCGTTTCATCAGGATGCGTTTAGTCAACGTTCCCACAAAACCGTAGCCTCAACTTGCCAGCTTGTAGCATTCCTCAGCAATCTGGCACGTGACGGCTACGAAAACAGCATCAAAACTGAGCCCACACACAGTCGGTAGCGTTGATTTCGCTTGCCCACTAAAACTGCTCTGCTTTTCGTTTTGCCGAACATCCCAGGAGTAGTCATGTCTGCATTGCAAACCCACGATCCCGAACTCTTCGCGGCCATTCAGAACGAACGGACTCGCCAACGCGATGGCCTCGAACTGATCGCCTCTGAAAATTACACCAGCGCTGCGGTGCTCGAAGCCGCCGGGACGATCCTCACGAACAAGTACGCCGAAGGTTATCCAGGCCGCCGCTATTACGGTGGTTGTGAATTTGTCGACGTGGTCGAAAGCCTCGCAATTTCCCGAGCCAAGCAACTCTTTGGGGCCGAGCACGCGAATGTGCAACCGCACGCCGGCTCTCAGGCCAACATGGCGGTCTATCTGACCGTGCTGAAGCCGGGCGACACCTATTTGGCGATGAACCTCGCGCACGGCGGGCATTTAACACACGGATCGCATGTGAATTTTTCCGGGCAACTCTACAACGTCGTGCCATATGGTGTCCGTGAATCAGATCATCGCATCGACTTCGATCAAGTTGCGAAGTTGGCTCGCGAACACAAGCCGAAATTAATCGTCGCCGGTGCGTCTGCTTACCCCAGAGAGATTGATCACGCGAAGTTTGCTGAGATCGCTCACGAAGTTGGCGCAAAGCTGATGGTTGATATGGCGCACTACGCCGGACTGGTTGCGGCGGGAGTTCACAATAGCCCGGTTCCGGTTGCCGACTTCGTGACTTCAACGTCACACAAGACGCTGCGCGGACCACGTTCAGGGTTCGTCCTTTGCCGCGAGCAATACGCTGCCGAGATCAACAAGTCGGTCTTCCCCGGAATGCAGGGCGGCCCGCTCATGCACATCATCGCAGGCAAAGCGGTCTGTTTCGCCGAAGCGATGCTGCCAAGTTTCAAAGAGTATGGTCAGCAGATTGTCGCGAACGCAAAGACGCTCGCCGAAACGTTGATGTCGGGTGGCATTCGCTTGGCAAGCGGCGGCACCGACAACCACTTGATGCTTTGCGATATGACCTCCATCGGACTCACCGGAAAAATCGGCGAACACGCGCTCGATCGAGCGGGGATCACCGTCAACAAGAACATGATCCCCTACGACCAACGCAAACCAATGGACCCCAGCGGCGTCCGCATTGGCACTGCCGCGCTCACGACTCGCGGGATGAAGCAAGATGAAATGAAGAAGGTCGCCGCCTGGATTCTGCGAGTGCTAAAGGCTCCAGATGATGCCGCTGTGACTGTGGCGGTAAAGGGGGAGATTTGCGAATTCGTGAAAGCGTTTCCCGTGCCAGGTATTGCGTAACGTTGACGACAGATAGGGCAATCGGTTTGAAGAACCGCTCTATGGGACAACATGCCGAGTGTCTTTATTCCACCGCTGCTGAGAACTCTGACCGGCGGCCAAGACGTTGTCGTTCTTGATGGCCAGACGGTGCGCGAGTTGATCGAGCAACTCAATGAGCAGTTCCCGGGAATCCGCGAACGGCTGATTGACGGTGATCATCTCCGTTCGGGTTTGTCAGTCGCGATCGGAACGAAAGTGAGTTCACGCGGTTTAACGTCAAAGACTCAGCCGAACGACGAAGTCCATTTCCTACCGGCGATTGGTGGCGGTTAGACTTGGCTGAATGAAAGTTCCGCGCGATCTGTTTGGATGTAACTGACGAGACCGCAACATGGTGCTGAAGGATGATCAACATGAAGGATAAAATCATGCGTCAGAAGTTTTCCGCCAGTGCCATTTGTCGGCTGCTGACGTTGCTCGTACTGTTTGCCTCAGCCAATTCCGTTCAGTCAGCAGACGATGGCAATCGCGGTTTCATCGACAAAGTCTACAAGGACGATACCGGTGAGCATCGTTACGTTGTGTTTGTGCCCCCTTCTTACAACGCGAATCGTCCTACGCCAGTGATGTTGTTCTTGCATGGAGCGGGCGAGCGAGGTGCTGATGGACGAGCACAACTTAACGTGGGACTTGGCTCAATGATCAAAGCTCGCGAAGTGAGCTTCCCGGCAATCGCCGTTTTTCCGCAATGCGAGAACGTCCATGGCCGAGTGCTCGAAGGTTGGCTGGCGGGTTCTGCCGATGCAAACCGCGCGTTGAAAATTCTCGAACAAGTCGAAAAAGACTACCGTATCGATCCTAAGAAACGCATTTTGAGCGGCTGGTCGATGGGCGGCTTCGGAGCTTGGAGCCTCGCTGCAGCAGATCCTTTACGCTGGTCATGTCTGATTCCGCTCGCCGCTGGAGGAAAGGCGGAGTGGGCGGAGAAATTGAAAAGCTTGCCGATCTGGGCCTGGCATGGGGAATCGGATGGAGCGGTCATCGTCAACCGTTCGCGCGAGATGATCGAAGCAATCAAAATGGCAGGCGGAACTCCACGTTACACGGAGATTTCGAGCGGTGATCACGACAGTTGGAAAGTGGCATTCGGCGACGACCGCTTCATCGCATGGATGCTCGATCCGACGACGGTTGACCCAGAGAAACTGGCGATTCCTAAGGAACCGCTGTTGCCCAAACTCGTTGTTGCAGACCCGTTTATCCCAGCACTCGAAATTCCGAAGGCGATGTATGCTCGGTTGGGAAACCAAATGCTCGAAGCGATGGCCTATGCCGCGCCGAAGCAAATTCCAGCGGACATGCTCAGCGGTCGGATTAACGATCTGTTTGATTCGACCAACGTCGAAGGCTACAGCTTTTCGATCCAGTTCACCGGCATCAGCTATCGCGGTGACCTGAACCAAATCCGGATCAAGGGACAGGGAAAAGATCGGTTGAACATTCAGGTCGGTTTGACGAACGCCGTGCTCAACATTGGCAGCACTTTCGTCACGGGCGAAAGTCACTCAGCATCAGCGGGGCCAATTCAAGTTGTGATGGGACACCAGCGTCCCGTCTGGCTGAGTGTTGACGTGCAGCCTTATATCGAAAACCGTCGCATCCGGTTGCGGCTTGTTGGCTCACGGTTCGATATTCCTAACGACAACTGGTACGTCACCTCTCCGGCGGGTGTTTCAGTGAGCGGCTTCGGTATGTCGCGTGACAAGGTTTCAAGCGGACTCGTCAACGGCTTGTACGGCAGCAAATGGCGCATCGAAAGCGAAGTGAAAGCAGTTGTTCCAAAGCTGATTGAAACGCTGGAAAAACGGCTCGCTGATCTTGGAGAAGCCAGTGAAATCGCTGGTAAGTTCTGGCCACTTCCGGTCTACAAGCCACGACTACGGTTCTTCCCTCAAGAGATCAGTACCGACGAGAACGGCGTCACGGTCGTGATGGGCCTGAGTAGCGCGGCGATCGATCCCCGTAAAGCTCCGAAGCAGCCGGTGGTCATCAACCTAAATGCGGACCTGCCGACAGATTTGTCGACAGTCAAGAACCTACAAGTGGGACTTGTTCCCGACATGCTTGAGCCGCTCACGAAGTTGCTGGTTGAATCGGACGTCGCGCGAGTTCATGTGCTCGATATTCCCGAAAACACGTTTGCAAAGTTTGCGGACAAAGCGTTACTCACCGAAGCGATCCCCGAACTGAAACGCCATGCCGAAGCTGATATTTGGGCCGAGCTTTCTTTGGTCAGCGGCATCAGCGTGGATGATGTCGGAGGCGAAAAGGACACGACGCGGATGCTGTTCCATGTGCCGAAGCTGTTGATCACGACATCGTTATTACCAGCTGGTTCGATAGCAGGGGCCGAAGACCCACGCAACGCAAAACCGTTGGCTATCTTTGAGGTTGAACTCAAGCAAACAGCGATCGCCGAGTTGCTCAAACCCAACTCACAAACTCGGTCGATCAAGTTTGCATGGGACGGCGATCCAGAGATCAAAGTCACAAGTCGATTTGTCGATGGTTATGAAGCCGAGAATAAGGAAATCAATAATGAACAAGTTGCCGGTTGGCTCAAAGAAAGTTGGAAATCCTGGACCAGCTTGTCGCAAATCGGAGCCGCACGAATCCCCGATCTCGACTTCGGCCTCACCAAGATGCGCATGAGCAACGCTGGCTGGGCGACCCCTCATCTGTTCGCGTCGTTCTCGCCGCCGGGGGTCAAAATGACTAACAGCAGCAAAGAAGTTTTCATCTACGAGACCAAGGGTCCGTACTCCAATTGGGGCACGCCGCTCAAATTAGAGCCAGGTAAGAGCCACGAGTTCGAGATTTCTTACCCGTTGATGTACCGCCGCAACGGCGAAATCTACACGCTTCCAGTCGGCTCACATTCAGAATTCCGCGAGCCACTCAAGGGGGGATCGCCTCGCTTGTTCCAAGCTCGAGAAGACTGATGCCTGAAGAATGTCGCAAATTCAACCACAGCGGAGCCGCCAGTTTCATCAAACCGTCAGCTCGACAATCACACACGGCAAAATCTGCCGATTTTTGTCGCCCATAAAGTTCGCCTGCTTTACGCGACTGGCAGAATCCACTGAACCGGAACAGCTTGCCTGACCGATAACGTCAATGAGTCTTCTTGGAGGACGCCGCGCGGCGAGGCTGCGCGGTCAACATTGAGATTGTTGCGGCGAGCATGATTCATGCGGCACCCATTTTTGACATGGACGGGTTGGCTGACCCTGAGCCTCGCGGGTTGCATCCACGGATTCGACGGTCGAAAGACCGCGACTCAGTCGGTGTCGGACCAGGACTCTTCGGCCACCGTGGTCGTTGGCCCCTTCCGAAAAACTCCGAAACAGTTCGCACCCGCTCAGGGCAGGCAGGCAGCTAGCGGCACTCAGCCCGTGAAGTCGAATATCCCTAAGCGAGCGCAGCTGCCTCGGCTCGAAGACTTCATTAATAATGTGGCCAAGACCGCGTCGCCAACACCTACATTAGGCCTGACGACATCAAGCAAGACTTCGACCGCTCGACGTGATTCACAGGTCTTGCCGGCGCAGTTTCAAACGCAGAAGCCAGTTCAACCACAGAATTCACTCGATCGAGAGCCTGTGTTCTTTCCTGATGATGAACCAGTACCGCCAACTGTGACGGCGCCACAACAGTTACCTTTGGCGAAGAACTCGCAACCAGCGACCACCAGTTTGCCGTCCGAACCAGTTCCGTTCGCTGAGTTTGAGCGAGCAGTTCCGATCTCCACAAAATCGACCGCCTCGAAAGTCATACCTGTTTCCAGCAACGAACCGGTCTTGGCCCCACCGGCTGATGAAGGAGTTGACATCGAGCAAAGCAGTCCTGTGACTAAAGACGCCGACTCGAACAGCAGCAACGCTGAATCGGAATCGTTGCCAATGATCTTTCCCTCACAGTCAACGAGCAAACCGGCGACCTTTCGCGAATTGCCGCCCCAGGCGACAGGACTTTCAAAGGAGCAAACTTCCGTGGCCGAAACCTCGAAAACAACAGCTCGACCGCGCGATGTTGCCTTGCTCGTAGAACAAGTTTTTGAAGACCTCCGGCAACGTCGGCTTGATGCGGCTCGCGAACGAACAGAATGGCTCAAACGCCTTGTTGCCAAAGGAGCCGATCCCATCCTCGCACCAGCGGACTCTACAGATACTTCCGCTGCGGCAAAACTTGACGGCGTAACTCCGCTCGTTTCACGCGAGCCCAAACGGCTTGACGTTGATGAAGGAAAAGCGTTGAGCAAGGACGACAGTCCCGGCATCGCGTCCGAGCGACCTGCCCACTCCGCTGATGACGTGCCGTTGAGCAAATAAGGAATCCGGAAATGTCGCCAGCAAACACTACAAATAAGAAAAGTTCGTCTACAAACGCCTCCATTCACGACGTCTGGTTACGTCAGCGCGCGGAATTGGAAGAAGAGTTGCTCGAAGTTGGCAACGGGATTCATTCGCCAGACAGAGTAGCGACTGTCCAAGAGCAACTCCCCAAAATGTCTGCTGCAGTATCCCACGAGGTCAAGTTTGGCGACTCCGCCTTACCAATTTCGCTGCACCAGACAGCGTTGAGTCCATCCCCAATATCGAAACGAACTCCAGGCACAGTCGAACTGCCGACATCGACGGCGTCGCTGGCCAACATTCAGCAATCGCTAAGTGCTGCGACTACGAAACAATTCCTCGATCACCAACAAAACGTTGATCAAGAATTGACGAGGCAACGCGAGGCTTTCGCTCAAGAGGTCAACCGCCAGCGAACCAACTTCGAGCAAGAACTCGCGGCTCGCGATGCGGTGTGGACGACGCAACGTGATCGCGAGTGGGCCGCGTTACAAGCGGCCAAAGAGGTCCATGCGGCCGCAGTCCATCGGCTGCAAAGCGATCTGGCGATGGAACGCGTTCGCGAACACGAAGAGTTGCAGCACTGGCGTCAACAAGCGGAGGCAGAACTTACAGTCGCACGTCGTTTGTTCGAGCAAGATCGGATGCAGCAACAGGCCGAATTCTCGCGACAACGCGCGTCAGAACTCGATCGTTTGCGGCAAGAGCGAGCCGAGTTCGAAGCTCAGCTTCGTCAATCACAAATACAGCTTGTCGAAGCACGCGGCCGCCATGAACAAGACCTACAGCAAGCCTCTGAATATCACGCCACAAGAATGCAATCGGAACGAACGGAACTCGAACAACAGCGAGAAGCCTGGACCGAGAAGTTCCGACAAGAACAACTCGTTCTAGAAAATGGTCTGCAATTCTTCGAGCAACACATGGCTCGATTCAATGCCGACCTTAAGTCCGCGCAGCACAACATCCAAACGTTATCCACGCCTCAAGTGATGCCAACGTCGGCGGAACAATTCGCAATTACGATCCCGTTCTCGTCAAAGTCAATTTCGGCATCAACTCCGTCATTCGCGACAACTGCATCAACGCCACTGGCTCCGCGTCACGATTCTGGGCCGGTGCTACTCAGCTTGGATGAGATTCGTGAACGGCTCAATCAACTCAAAAGCAGTCAACAACAAAAGGTCGCGTGAGTATTCAATGTGGCGGCGGCTTGTCAGTGCTGCGACACGGCATGGTTTTTGAATTGCCACGCTCACCTACCGAATGGGGAAAGCTCACAAGCTGGCAGCTTGTGGCTACGGGTTATGAATTACGGATCAAGCGGGCGAGCAGGAGGCTCCATGAAACGACATCAACTGACCGAGACGGCAGTCGCAACGACCGTTTGGTTTGTCCTAGGAATCTGTACGGCCTCATTGTGTCTGATCAATACAGCCTTGGCGGATGCTCCCGCATCAAAGGCCAAAGAATTGAGCGCCGACGCCAATACACCCGAACAACGAGTGGCAGCAGCGATCGCGTTCGGCAAGCTGAGATCGATCGACTCGGTGAATGAACTCGCGGCCTGGCTCGCCGACGAAAGTACGCTCGTGCGTCAATCCGCCGCCTGGGCTTTGTCCCAACTTGGTGATGCTGCTGAACCGGCCATTCCGCAACTCATACAAGCGCTCTCAGACCGCGACGCGCGAGTTCGTTGGGCGGCAGCAACGACATTGGGGAACCTCGGCAAAAATGTTGAAGGAGCGGAAACCGCAATAGTTCGCACGGTTCACGACCGGGACGCCGACGTGCAATGCGCGGCGATCATCGCCTTGAGATCTATCGAAATCACCGACGAGCGAGCCACCACTTCCGCATTGAGCGATTGCCTTAAGGCGGAATCCAGCGATGTACAAGCAGAGGCATTATGCACGCTCACCCACTTGATTCCTCGATTCACTGAAACCACGAAGCGCGACCTTGTGCCTCGATTAACAAAGGCACTCACTGCGAATAACGATGAAGTCCGCCTGGCCACAGTCGTCTTGCTTGGAGATGTCGGGCTCGCGGCAACACCAGCCTTCACCGCGTTGACTCGTGCGGCACATGATCTCGATGAGCATGTCGAGTCTGCCGCGATTCGCACGCTCAATCGCTTGGCTGATGAGATTGATCAGCATTGGAGCCAACTCGAAACCACGCAACGCGAGACATTACAGCACTCCTGTGAATCTGCCGCTCGTGAATTGTCGGCACCCGCTCATGAGGAATCGGACAAGCCTCGCACCCAATTGGCGAGCCGCTTCCAACAACTTGCGGACGGCATCCAATTAGCCAGCCAGGGTGTCCCCCCAAAAAGACACTCAACCCGCAAAGGTGATGCGCTGCCTGTCGCCAATACCAATGTTGCTGGTCAAGCGTTGCAACGCAGTGACGTTCCGTTGGATGACGAATCCACGAACGCTGCCGATGCGAATGCAGCCGCTAAGTCCACGAACGGTTCTCGTGAACTCTGGCTCTGGGGCTTGTACGCAATCATCTTCGGTGTTGGTTTTTGGCAACTCCAACGACTCGTCCGTAGGCTCGGCGACAACGTGCAGCCAGCAAGCGAGTTCTCGTCACCGCAACTCACTGCGACGAAAGCCGAACAACAAGCCACAGCACAACGTGTCTTGGGGCAGTCCGCTGATGAAGACCAGTTAGTGGCTCACGTCGTTCCCGCCGTTATTGCATCGCTGCCTGCGGCGAGCGCGGTTGATGATGTGGCTGCTCAAGCGAATTTTGAATCGACACGCAACCTTGTTGAACCGGAGGGCGTTAGCAATGCCGGGAGCACGGTCACGAAACAACTGGAGCGAAGCCATGCGGTTGACGTGGCAGTTCGTCGTGACGCCGTCAATGAACTGAGCGACATCGCTTTGGACGTCACTGCTCGACTCAATCGGGCGATGCGTGACGACGATTCTGTCGTTCGCTGGCGATCGACGTCTGCTGTCACTGCCGCACATGTCGCGACCGTCCCACAACTGCTCGCGGCAACAACTTCGACTGATCCAGAAGTTCGTCGCATGGCAGTGACTTCACTGCAAGGTCTCGGCGGAGAAGCGGTCGCTCCGTTCGTACAAGCTTTGAAAGATCAAAATGCCGATGTGCGTCATGCAGCGGCGACGGCATTGGGGCGTATTGGCTTGGGTGCAATCGACGCGATTCCGCAGTTGATTGCCGCGATCCAAGATGCCGACGAACGTGTCCGCGCTTCTGCAGCGTTCTCGTTATCAACGTTTGGCAGACATGCGTTTGAAGCAGTTCCCGCATTACAAAAAGCCTTGAGTGACACGTCGGCAGCCGTACGATCGCGAGCCGCTTTTACGCTCGGTCAAGTGGGGCCAGCGGCCAAGCGGGCCGTCAAAGAATTAGCTCGGTTGGTGTCCGACTCCGATCCAATGGTGCGCCGTAATAGCGCATCGGCATTGGGGGGAATCGGAGCGGACGCCACTGCAGCAATCCCAGAATTGCTGCAAGCTGCTCAAGATACTGACGCCACAGTGCGACGCTGTGCCATCTCCGTCATCGGACTCATCGCACCAACCGCTGCGGCTGACACACTACGTCGAGCACTCAACGACAGCGATGCTGAAGTTCGTGAATGTGCTCGCTCCGCGCTGTCACCGCCATCAAGCATGACTTTGAAAGTGTTCCAACCTCAAGAACAACAGTTGGCACAATCAGCGGGACACGCCCCCACCAAAAACGAATTTGCCAACTTGATTGCCATTATTCAACAGAACAACAACAACGAAGACGCCCGCTGGAAAGCCTCGCAAGAATTAGTCGAGCACGGGAGTCGTGTGGTCCCGGCAATTCTGAACGCATTGCAGCACACAGATTCGGAAGGGCGACGACAACTGGTTCACACTTTGGGACGTATCGGCAAAGGAGCTCGCGAAGCAGTGCCTGCGTTGTTATTAGCGATGCAAGATGGCGATGCCCAAGTCCGAAGCTCGGTCGCCGAGACACTCGGGAAACTGGGAATCGTCAATCCGGCCATGTTGCAGACGTTATCGAAAGGCTTGTCGGATCACGACTCGGAAGTTCGCCGCACCTCTGCCGCAACGCTCGGTCGCTTCGGTCAATACGCCCAAGCCACCACGATTGATCTGCAAGTTGCTGCGCTGGGTGATCCTGAAACCAAAGTCCGCAACGCTGCTCAGGCCGCGTTGCAAAGTATCACTGAATCGCTCGCCAAGGCGGCGTAACGTCCAAACGAATGCTTTGAACCACTCATCACGTCACTTGGGAATCGGAAGCATGTCACCGTTCAATAGGCTGGTTCTGAATCGCGGCTCGCACATTACGTTGGATTCTATGAAGAATCACATCAACGAACTGCGTCTGAGCCATTTATGTTCTTATGCCGCGCTGACGATGAGCTGCCTTGTCGGCTGCCAAACGACGCGTGATGTGGCTGACTCCTCAGCTCCGACAGTGCAGTCGCCGACCAGTGTGATGTCGCGTGCCAGCAGTCGCGTCAGCGAATCATTCGAGACAGCCTTTGAACCACTCTCTCGTCGTTCGAGTACCAGTGCGTGCCCCACTCCACAAGCCGCAGACCAGGCACAGGCCAGCAAACTTCCGACATACCCAAAGTCGCTTGCACGTCACCCCAGTCAAGTGATCCTGCCGAATCAGATCGCTCAGCAGAATGGAGCCAGCACATCCGCTCGCAGCACTGGCACCACGACACCATCTGCTAACTACGTTGCCAAAAACAACCGAGGAGCGACGGTCGAGTTCCTCTCGCCACCGCCAGTAACACAGACCACATCCAAGATCACTCAGCCAGTCGCCGCAAACTCTCCGGCAAGTCACAGCGAGCGACCGACGCCAAAAAACAATGCCAACTCGATGAAATCGACGCGTCCTGAATCCGCTCCGGCTCCGATCGCTCCGCCAGAACCGCTGCCTGCGAAATCGGTGAGTCAATCGCGAGCAATCATTCCGACAGCAGCCGAATCTGGCTTTGCAGGCAACAACAACGCGATCACAAATGAGGTCGCAACGAAGAACGCGGCGAACAGCACAATAACATCGTCAACGGCCACGCCACCCAAGGTCACGCAATCAAACGCGATTGCGGCCAACACCACTTGGTGTCGTGTGCGAGTTCGCAACATTAGTAGCGAAGCGGCCACGCAAGTCTCTTTGGGAGTCACGGCTCCAACGAATGGACAGCTCATTGCGACTGACGGCAGCGCGATGTCACCGCAGGTCAACGGCCGCATGGATTTCGCACCCGTCACACAAGTCGGACCAAATGAAGAAGTCATCGTCACGGTGGGAGTCGTCGCAGCCGATAAACATTCCAACCGCCTGAGAGTGCAAGTTCGCGACGCTCAAGGCGGAACAAATCAAGAGGTGCAGTCACGCTGGAAAGTGACCATCGAAGCGGCTGAGCAGCCGTAATCAAGTTTGCTCCGTGTGATGTGGCAATTCGACGATCCAACTATCGAATCAAGCCCGCACAGAGCTAAGGCAGTAAGTTTCGGGAGGCGATTGCAAGAGCCCGGCGTGTCACAACGCTGGGCTCTTTGCTTTTGTGAGACTCGTACCAGAGGCAGATCGCCTGTGATCTTCGTAGTACCACAAAGCAGGCGAGCCGCCTGTTCTACGTTTCACTGGCCTACGACCGCCCGACAATCGGTTGCACGAAATCCAACTCGCAGTCGCTCGTCGGTCGCAAGAAATCAAAGTCGCAACCTTCGTCCGCTTGCAACACGTGATCGATGTAAAGCCGAGGATATCCGCGTCGATGCTTGTTGACCGGCGGCTTCCACTCGGCCCGACGGCGCGACAACTCCGCGTCATCAACCATCAATTGCAAACTGCGCGACTTGACATCCAATTCGATCCAATCGCCGTCCCGCACCAATCCCAACGGCCCGCCATCCGCCGCTTCTGGAGCCACGTGCAACACTACCGTGCCGAACGCCGTGCCACTCATCCGCGAATCGCTGATCCGCACCACATCGGTGATCCCCGCCTGCAACAACTTCGTCGGCACCGGAATCATGCCCCATTCGGGAAACCCCGGAACCCCCTTCGGCCCCGCGTTTTGCAAGACGAGCACGCTCTGTGGATCGACCGGCAATTCGGGATCGTTGACCCGCGCGAGCATGTCCTCATAGTCGCGAAACACAATCGCTCGCCCTCGATGTTGCATCAACCGTGGAGACGCGGCCGAAGCTTTGATCAGCGCTCCGCGCGGAGCCAGATTGCCGGACAACACGGCCAACGAACCTCCCGGCAACAGGGGTGCTTCCCGAGAACGAATGACTTCTTTGTTGAAGCTCCGCGCGCGAGCAATGTTCTCACCCAGCGTTCTACCAGTGACGGTGAGGCAATCGAGTTGCAACAAATCACGTAGTTCGGCCAACACTGCGGGTAGTCCTCCCGCCGCATGAAAGGCATCCATCAGGTGCTTACCGGATGGTGCCAGATTCACCAAGAACGGCGTCGTCTGCGACAGCTCATCAAATCGCGACAACGGCAAAGGAATGTTTCTTCGTCCAGCCATCGCGATCAAATGCACGACGGCATTCGTCGATCCACCTAGCGCCAACAACGCGCGAATCGTATTGTCGAACGCAAATGGCGTCAGAATTTGCGACGGTCGCAAGTCTTCATGCACCATCTGCACGATCCGTCGTCCCGTCGCCGTCGCCGCCTGCATCCGCCGTGCGTCCGTTGCCGGAATGCTCGCCGTGCCTGGCAACATCATGCCGAGCGTTTCCGACAGCGAGGTCATCGTTGACGCCGTCCCCATCGTGTTACACGCTCCGACCCCGCAACCGTAGGACGCTTCCAGTTCGCGCCAGTCGCTCATTGAGATCTTGCCCGTTCGCAGTTCGTCGGAGTAACGCCACAAATCGGTCCCGGAACCAACTGTCTCGCCGCGCCACTGCCCGCTCGATCTCGGCCCGCCGTTGAGTTGAATCGCCGGTAAGTCAGCACTCGCTGCGGCCATCAATTGAGCGGGCGTCGTCTTATCACAGTTACACAGCAGCACAACGCCGTCGATCGGATTCGCTCGTAATGTCTCTTCGACATCCATCGCCATCAAATTGCGATACAGCATCGCCGATGGCTTCATAAACTCCTCACCCAGCGAGATCGTCGGGAACTCCAGCGGCAGTCCCCCTTCGAGTAACACGCCGCGTTTGACTGCCTCGACTAGATCGCGGAGATTCGCGTTGCAGTTGTTGAGATCACTCCAGCTATTGGCGATCCCAATCACTGGCTTACCAACGAAGTCATCCGGGTTCAGTCCCATCGCACGCAACGCCGCTCGGTTTTGAAACGCGAGTTCTTCTCGCCCAGAGAACCATTGCGCACTGCGAAGCATCATGAGGTGTTTCCGCCTTCGGGGTCTTACTTCTGTTGGGTCTTAATCTAATGGGCAGCGATCACAAACTCGAAGGAGTCGTCTCAATAACCATTCACGCTTACGAGAGTGGCTACAGAAGAGACCAGACGCTCTTATACCTCACGCGTCCTTGATTGAACTGTTTAATCGCACGTCACAGACACACGCGACTCAATACGCGCGTGCCTGAGGTGTGCTGTTAAACGATCGTGAAATCCACGGACTTCAACCGGAATAGTTATTCGCGCTTACGCAATCCGGTTGCAGTAAGATCACCTCAGAAGTCCAATAATGTCCGATGTTTTCAACTGACGAGTTACAAACAAACCCATGTTTCCTCAACACCGCATCATTGACCTCAGCGTTTCGTTGGAGCACCTCGCCGTTAGCGAGCCGATACCGCCGGCGATTCATTACGTCACACACGAAACCGAAGGACTCGCACAGATGCGGCAGTTCTTCGGCGTGGCTCCAGAGGACTTGGTCTACTCACAGGGCCAAGGTTGGGCGATCGAAGAAATCCGCGCGATCACCCACACGGGAACTCACGTTGACGCACCGTACCACTACGGAGCCAACTCAGGCGGATCACCCGCCAAACGGATCGACGAAGTCCCACTCGAATGGTGCTTCGCTCCCGGCGTGGTGCTCGATATGCGACACAAAGCGGCGGGCGAAGAAATCACCGTGGATGATTTGCAGGCGGCACTCGACCGGATTGACTATCGACTCAAACCGCTCGACATCGTCCTTCTGAAAACGGGGGCCGACAAGCGGATCGACTCCCGCGAGTACTTTCGACAACCGGGACTTGGTCGCGATGGCACGCTGTGGCTCACCGAGCAAGGAGTGAAAGTTATCGGCATCGACGCCTACACACTCGACCGCCCCTTCACCGACATGGTCGCCGACTACCGCCGTACTGGCGACGGTCGCCACATCTGGCCCGCTCACTTTGCGGGCATCACCAGCGAATACTGCCAAATCGAAAAGCTGGCCAATCTCGACCAACTCCCTCCGCACGGATTCTACGTTTCCTGCTTGCCAGTAAAAATCAAAGCCGCCAGCGCAGGATGGTGCCGAGCCGTGGCACTGGTCCCTCTTTAAAAAAGATAGAACTCGGGTTGGATGAACGCGCCGGACGGCGCAAGCACCCAGCATCTGATTAATGCGTCCATACACGAGCGGCGGAGAGCTCAAAATAATTAAAAACTTGCCGATTCAATACAAAGAAACGACTACGCCTTCACGCAATTCGCAAAGACAGCTTCACCGCGAGACCAGCGAGCAGCGGCGTTTGGCATCGTAAGTGCGGTTACCAACGCGTCGTTTAAGTCATAGGTATCTCCATCCAGGCCAACTTGCCGCAGACCTTCGCTTAAACCGTCTGCCATCCCCTTGTGGAGTTGCTCGGCGATACTGGCAACTGAATCGGACGACTGGTCTTTGGCGTCTCCGCAACCAGCACCGCCGGCGCACGAAGAACACTCGCGCCGACAGGCAATCGGACGGTTCGTGAAGGTCAGACAGTGACCGTCTTCTGCTTGCAGCGGACAGTTGATGCCAGCTTGCTGAAACTCTTCCGGTAACATGAACCGGGAACGACGAGCATTTAGCGACGCCAACTCGCGGATGATTTGCTGTTCTGATTTCGGGTAACTTTGCTCCAACTCAGCGGCGATCGCAAAGACTTCCGGCGCGGTGACTGCAATTTGCCGAGGCCGAGTATCTGGGCACATTTTACTGACATCCGAGTGTATGCGATGGGCGGCTCGTCCCAAAAACTCGCTCGCGCCAGCTTCCAACTCTGTGGCGATTGCCACCGGAGTGTCCGCTGATCGAGGCTGATGTGCGTGTCGCGCGACAACCCGGTGAGCCAGGTTTGCCGCCCATGCCTGCAAACGTTTGCCCGACATTGTCGACAACTCGGAACCTGTCGATAACTGAGCCGCTCCGCCATTCCAGCCGGCAAACGCGACACTGCAGAACGTCAGCGCGAACGCGGCCATAACTAAGAACATCGTCAACGCCAGAGTCACAATCAGTAGCCACAACATGATGAGCACCTCCACGCGGCGTTTAGCGACTTATTGTTTTCTCGATTGACTGCGACGACTCACGCCGGAGAAGTCGTATTGGCACGCGATACCAGCAAGCCATGTGCCACCAACTGACTCACAAACACGCCATTGGACATAGCCCGATGACGCTGACGTTGGGACGCCACTGAGCGAGGCTGTCCGAAAGGTTGAAAGCCTCGAACGCGCGCGGGATCGCCCTCAAGGCGCGCGGATTGGCACAAAGAGTGAGCGAACTCACGCGGTTTCATGGAGCCACTCCGGTCGAACTTCCTCGCTCGGCTTTGGAACGTGCATTGCAACCATTGACGTCAATTGATTGATCGAGATGGCGAGAGGGGAACCAGATGCGACGTCGAACTTTGTTGAAGTGGATCAGCAGTTGCTTGGGAACTCTGTGCGCCTCCGTTGTGGGCATTCCGGGAGTGAGTTTCGTATTGCAAGCTCTGCGGAAGAGCAATTCCGACGGTGATCGCGTTCGGCGAGTCGCTCGTCTCAAGGATCTTCCGGTCGGCAAGCCGGTCGCAGTGCCCATTCTCGGTGCGCGTGAAGATGCCTGGACTGTACATCCTGACGAGGTCCTTGGCCGCGTGTGGCTCGTGCGGCGAAATCCCGAAACGCAGGAACGCCCAGAGGTGACCGCTCAAGTCGCAGCCTTCAGCGCGACCTGCCCGCATCTAGGCTGCGCCGTTCAGCACGACGCCAAAGAGAACCGCTTTCAGTGTCCCTGTCATCGCGCTTTGTTCGGCTTGGATGGCGAACGAGTCACTGCAAACAAGGGAGTCCAGCAGAACCCATCACCTCGAGCAATGGACCTGCTGGACTGTCGGCTCGTCACTGATGAAACGACTCAAGAGATCTGGGTCGAAGTCACTTACCAGAAGTTCGAGCAAGGGCTGACCAAGAGGGTACTCAAGGTGTAATAGCCACGCTCGCCAGAGCGTGGGTCGTTGAATACGCAGCCCACCGTCTGGCGACGTGGCTACAACTTTGAAATCATCGAATGATGCAATCATTTCTCAATTGGCTCGATGTGCGAACCGACTATCGGCAACTCTTGGCACCGATCCGCCTTCGCGTGTTACCGTCAGGGCCCCGTTGGGCCTATTCGACGGCAAGCTGCCTGCTATGGTTGTTCATCATCCAATTGGTGACCGGCCTGTTGTTGATGCTCAGCTACAGCCCGTCGACAACCACGGCTTGGGCCAGCGTGCATTTCATCGAGCAATCGGCGGCTGGGCATTTCCTGCGCGGCATGCATCACTTCGCCTCACATGCCTTAATCATCCTGTGCGGCGTGCATGTTGTGCGTGTGCTGCTGGTGCGGGCTTTTCAGGCTCCACGTGAATTGCTGTGGATCACCGGTTTGTTGATGTTTCCGTTGATGCTGGTGTGGGCAATCTCTGGGAACCCATTGTCAGGCGGACTGAAGGGAGTCTCGCAGATTGAAGTCGAGGGACACATCATCGGTTCGACGCCGTGGGTGGGGCCGCTTATTCAACGCATCCTGATCGGTGGCGAAGAGGTCGGGCATCTGACACTGACGCACCTTTACTTTTTGCACGTCGGTTTGCTGCCTTTGCTAGTGATTGGCTTGCTGCTCTTCCACATTAGCCAAGTGTATCGACACGGGTTGTCGGTGGCGGAAGTCGGTGGGCCTCAAGATGACATTTCACGTTGGTCGGCCCCTAACATGGCGAATTTGGCTGCGGATAATCCAGTGGTATCGATGCCGCCGCGTCTGAAGTATTTCCCACATCAGACGGTGCGAAACATGACCGTACTGACCGCCGTCGTCGGAGTCATCGCGGCCATCGCTTGGCAACACGGAGCACCGCTGGATGCTCCGGCCGATCCGACTTTGCCGCACACTCCTCGACCGGAATGGTACTTTCGCAGCCTGTTTGAGTTGCGGCGTTACTTCGTCGGCGATTGGGAATTCGTGGCCACGATCATTATCCCGACGGCAGTGCTGGGGTTCTTCGTACTATTCCCAATGCTGGATCGCAAATGCTCGCTGCGTGTGAGTGCTGTCCTGCGAGTGGTGGTGGTGGTCTTTGGTGCCGGGGCCTGGGGAGGACTGACGGGAATGTCGTACCTCCGCGATTGGAAGGACGACGAATACCTCGCCTCGTCGGCAGAAGTCGATGTGCTTGCTACCCGCGCTCGCGAGTTGGCCGACCGCTCGCTGTTGCCGCCTGAAGGGGCGATCACCTTGCTGCGTGATGATCCCAAGACGCAGGGTCCGCTGTTGTTCTCTCGGCATTGTTCGAGTTGCCACGCGCATGTGAATTCGAGCGGCCAGGGCATCGCGGCCAGCGAACCATCAGCCCCGAATCTGTATGGATTCGGAACTACCGATTGGATCGCCGGCACGCTCGACCCACAGCGGATTGTTTCCGAGCACTACTTCGGCAAGACAAAATTTGCCAGCGGAGACATGGCCTCGAAGGTCAAAGAATTGTTTGAAGGAATTGAAGAGGCCGAGGCTGCAAAGATTCGCGACGATCTGAAACTGGTCGCGCAAGCCATCTCCGCCGAAGCGGCCCTGCCTCGTTCAGCTTTGGCCGACCACGACACTCAAGCCCCGATCATGGCTGGCCGCGAGCTGCTTTCCGGTCGTCTCGGATGCACCGACTGCCATCGCTTCCATGACAAAGGTGAGCTTGGTTCTGCTCCCGATCTAACCGGCTACGGCTCACGCGAATGGCTACAGGGAATGATCGGCAATCCGCAGCACGAACGGTTCTATGCTGGCGACCGCAACGACCGGATGCCGGCTTTTGCCGAAGATGTCGCGCACGCCGAACGTAATCTACTCTCGCCGCGCGAACTCAAACTGCTGGTCGACTGGCTACGCGGCGACTGGTACGAACCTCCGACGACTTCCGTGCCGGTCAAGTCTCGCAACGCGACGCTGGCCGGTCAGTAATCGTTCGTAGTTTCTCTCTGGTCAAGACAAACTCGTTTAACCGCCTGACGGCGGAACTACGAACTCGTGCTTCGTTGTGAAGCCCGGTATTTCTGGTCCTCGGAAAGGGAGAGATTCATGAGAAGATCCGTCTGGATTCTATTGGCGTTATTGCTCGTGGGAGGCTTCGCGATCGCTGATCGTGTGCAAGCACAAAAAACAAAAGGAAAGACCCGTGCGGCATCGACTAAACATCTAATGAATGGCTTGGTTGGCTCGAATTGCGGTGCCTTGAAGAAAGACCTCGATTCCACAGAAATCAACTGGAACGACATCACGCTGCACGCCGCACTGTTAAACGAAGCGGGCCACTTGTTGATGGACGATGGCCGCTGCCCAGACGGCGAATGGGCAAAAGCCTCCAAGGCTCTACAAGCCCAGAGCGCCGCGGTGCTGGCCGCCGCCGAAAAGGATGACGCGGCGACCGCGAAGGCTGCGTTCAAAGAATTGACCGCGCAAAGCTGCGCGATCTGTCACGCGGCGCACAAACCCAAATGATGACGGTTGAAGAAAAAAGGGGGCTGGTTCAAGCCGGCCTCTTTATCTGCGTGCTGAAAACGCCGTGCGATTGTCTCCCAGTGTGCCAGGGCTGGCAAGAAAATTGAGCTGTTTTTCACCATCACTGAAAAGCTGGAAGCCTATCGCACGAGAACTACGACAAGCTCTTTACGACCTTGGATGTAGCATCAGCAACGAATCGGACGGCGATCCGCGTCACTCAGTCGTCGGAATGGGACTGGTCTTTATCGCCGTCCGGCTCACCAGCACATTTCAGCCGTTGCGATTTGAGACATCATTCGCCGCATGAAATTCACATCAGTTCGTTGTGATGTTTGACGCGGCAACTAGAATCCCGTCGTTCCGCACGTCGTTTGGTTGGGCAATCTGCCTGACAGCTTCGCATCTCGCGAAGTGCTCATGCTCGAAAGAAAGTGATTGGCAAGTATTCGGCCCACGACCCGGACTTTGTTTCGCAACCACTGAAAAGGGAGAGCCAGATGCGAGACCCGCGTGAAGAGAGCGTTCCGAAAAATGGTTCCGGCTTCAATCGCCGTGACTTCTTAAGAGGCTCCGGTGCCGCAGTCGCGGCGACCGCGCTGGCCACAAGTGAGCAAGGGGCTTCGGCTCAAGACGCCACGACAAAGAAAGGTGTCAAATCGGCCGCGCCACAAGACGTGACTCTGAACGTCAACGGCAAGGACCACACCGTCAAGATTGAGCCGCGAGTCACACTACTCGACACGTTGCGCGACGACTTGAACCTCACAGGTTGCAAAGATGTCTGCGACACAACGAACTGCGGTGCCTGCACAGTGCTGATCGACGGCAAGCCGACGTATGCCTGCACTCGATTTGCCGTCGAATGTGTCGGGAAAAAGGTCACGACTGTCGAATCGCTGACCGCTGACGGCAAAGCCGATCCGGTCGTCACTTGCTTCATCAAGCATGACGCCTCGCAGTGCGGCTTCTGCACTCCGGGCTTCGTCATGGCGACGAAAGCCTTCTGCGACAAGAACCCGGGCGCGACGCTCGATCAAGTTCGCAAAGGACTGGGCGGGAATATCTGCCGGTGCGGCACGTATGTCGGCATCACGGCGTGTGCGATGGAATTGGTCAAGAAGGGAGGCAAGTAACTATGGCGACTGAACTCAAAGTGGCCTGGGGGCCTCGCAAAGACAACGTTCATCTCGGCAAGGAAATCCAACGGCTCGACGGGATCGAGAAAGCGTCGGGCGTGGCGAAATACACGGCTGACACTAATCCGAAGGATTGCTTGGTCGCAAAACTGCTGACCTTCAAGGGCGGCGCGGCGCTCGTCAAAAGCCTCAATCTCGACGACGCGAAGAAGGTGCCCGGGGTGAAGGCTGTCTATGCCTTCGTCAAAGAAGGTGACGAGTTGTTATGGGACGGCACGATCGTCGCTGCGGTCGCTGCCGAACGGCAGGAGCAAGCGGAAGATGGCGTGCGAGCGATCAAAGTCGAGTACACCGTCAAAGAGCACTTTGTTGATGAAGACGATCTTGTCGGAGCGACGAAGCTGCATGAATTACGTACCGGCGAATTGCAGGTGACGTTTCCGGCGGACATTCAGACTTTGTTGAAGAAGCCAGCGGACGATCGCTCAGAGGACGAGAACAAGAAGCTGGAGCCGTTCTTAAAGCAGCTTGATGCGGTCGCTCGTATCAAGCCGCAGGGCGAGAACACGAAGGGTGACGTTGCCGACGCCCTCAAGTCGGCTGCTGTCGTCCACAAAGGAACGTATGGCATCGCGACGATCAGCCACATGTGCCTCGAACCACACGGCTCGGTCTGTCGGTTCGACGGGAACAAACTCAACGTCAACCTCTCGACGCAAAACGTCAGCGGCACCGCTGGTCAATTCGCTGGCCCGCTGGGCATGGATCAGGCGGACGTGACGGTGAATTGCGTTTACGTCGGTGGCGGCTTCGGCTCGAAATTCGCCGCCGACGACTGGGGCATCGCGGCTGCGAAGATGTCGAAAGAGACTGGACGCCCTGTGCGATTGATGCTCGACCGCGCGACTGAGTTGAAGATTGCGGGCACACGACCATCAGGCTTCGCAGAAGTTACGATCGCTGCCGACAAGGATGGCAAGGTCGTCGCCTGGGACAGTCATCACTGGGGCACGAATGGAGGTATGAAGGGAGGCACGATCAACCTCGCGCAGTTCCCTTATGTCTTCGATTTCGATAATCGCAATCGCAAGGCGACGGGACTGGTGACAAACGCTGGCCCCGATCGAGCGTGGCGTGCGCCACCGCATCCGCAACTCTGTGCGTTGACCGATACCGCGTTGGACGACATCGCGGCCAAGCTCGGCAAGAGCGCGGTCGATGTGTTTCTCGCCAACATCGACAAGACAAAAGAATCATTGCAGGCAACCTACATCGCGGAGATCAAGCGAGCAGCTGAGCTCATCGGCTGGTCGAAGAAGTGGCATCCGCACGGCAAAGGTGGCGACGGAGCCGTCAAGCGTGGCCTCGGCATGGCCATCCACACGTGGGGCGGCAAGGCTCACGCGGCGACATGTACCGTTCGCATCAATCCGGACGGCAGTGTCGAATCGCTGAGCGGCACGCAAGACATCGGCACCGGCACACGCACGGCGATTGCCATCGTGCTCGGTGAAACGTTTGGTCTGCTGATCGAAGCGGTCAAAGTGCGGTACGGGTCGAGCATTTATCCTCGATCCGGCCCATCCGGCGGCAGTACGACCATCGGTGGGGTCACCGGCCCGAACCGTCGAGCGGCGACCGCAGCTCTCGGCAAATTGTTCGACGCCGTGGCCGCGAAGCACAAGGTCGATGGCAACTCGCTGAAAGCGAAGGCCGGTAAGATCTGGTTGGACGGCAAGGAAGTCTGTACCTGGAAAGCCGCGTGCGGTTTACTCGGCATGATGGGGATCGAAACTACGGGCGAAGGTCCGAAGGACGACGGCCTCACCAGCGAGCAAGTCGGCGGCGTGCAGATGGCCGACGTCTCGGTCGATACCGAAACCGGCATCGTCCGTATCAACCAGTTTGTCGCTGTCCAAGACTGCGGATTGATCGTCGATATGCTGACCGCCAAGAGTCAAGTTTACGGCGGCATGATCATGGGGATCGCGTACTCGCTGACCGAGGAACAAGTCCTCGACAACAAGACCGGCCGCTACATCAACGCCGACATGGAGAACTACAAGCTCCCACGCATCGGCGACATCGGCGAGTTGATCGTCGAGATGTATCAGCCCGACAGCGAATACGAACGAGGCGTCATCGGCCTCGGTGAACCGCCGGTCATTGCCTGCGGTGCGGCAATTAGCAACGCCGTTGCCAACGCGACCGGAGTCCGCGTCCCGACAATCCCGCTCACGCCGAAACGAGTGCTCGATGCGCTCAAAGCGGCGAAAGCGAAAGCGTAATTTTGTGGCGCACGCGGCTCGCGTGCGCCAATTTCCATATTTCGTTCCTCGCACGCAAGCCGCGTGCGCTATAGGAGGTCCCCCATGCGATCCTTTGAATACGCTAGCCCTGAAACCGAGGCTGAGGCGCTGGAACTGCTGGCCGAACACGGCGGCAATACGGCGGTCTTGGCCGGCGGAACTGACTTAATGACTCTGCTCAAACGCGATGTGATCCAACCGGCTCGCGTCGTGGACATCAAAAACATCCCGTCGTTGTGCGGCGTCAAGCTGCACGACAACGGCGTGTTGATCGGTGCGAACACAACACTCGATGAACTCAACGAGCATGCGCTCGCCGCCGACTATCGTTCGCTGACAGACGTGATCGAGGGAATCCGCTCGATCCAGATCACAGCGAACGGCACGCTCGCCGGTGACCTGTGTCAGTTGCCTCACTGCTGGTACTACCGCAACGGCCACGGTCTGCTCGCGATGCAAGACGGCGAGTCGCTCGTCGCCACAGGCGACAACCGATATCACGCCATCCTCGGCAACAGCGGACCAGCGAAGTTCGTCAACGCGTCACGTTTCGCTCCGCCAATGATCGCTTGGGACGCGAAGGTACGAGTCGTCACACAAGTCCGAAGCGTCAGCGAGGGAGTGGAGACGGTTGGCGTTAAAGAAGAATGGCTTCCGTTGGAATACTTCTTCATCACACCCAAGACGAACTCTCAAGGCGTGACGGTCCTCAAGCCCGGCCAGTTGATCACGCACCTCTGGCTTCCCACCGCGAAGGAAACTCGCAGCGCGACCTATGAGGTGCTGCAACTCGAAGGTCTCGATCAGCCTCAAGTCAGCGCCGCCGCGTGCGTCGGTCTTGAGGGCGGCATCGTCCGCACGGCCAAGATTGTGCTCGGCCACGTCGCTCCCACTCCGTGGATCGCCCACGAAGCGAGCCGTTGGCTCGTCGGCCAGAAACTGACCGCCGACACCGCCGAGACTGCCGGTCAAATGGCCGTCGCCAAGGCGACGCCGCTCAGCCAGAACGACTACAAAGTCCAACAGGCTCAAACCGCCGTGAAGCGAGCCTTGCTCAAAGCCACCAACCAACTGGGAGAAGTTTTGTAGTTCGATTCGTCATCTCGACAACTCAAGTCACACTCAGTCCCCGCCGGTCACCTTTGCCCGGCGGGGATTTTTCGTTTTGTTTACCTTACGGTCTTCTGTGTGGATTTTGTGCCGCGATCTGTCTGTTAGAAACATCGTGGCTCGACGCTCCGTGTTGAGGAGGTGTCTGGTTTCCGAGTCACTAACGAAACAACCGAAATCATTCCCGGCACCTTTGGGTTCCGCCGCACATTCATCCTCGCAGATTAAGCGTGCGTTTGTTTTGAGTAGATCGAGTCGCCCCGCATTCCCAAGTGACTACCATTCTCGCTCTGGTCTGGGTGAGTGCGTGCGATACCGATTGGCGATGAGTGACAACAATGGCAGAACCGTTACATGGCAAGGCGGCTGAGTTCCGAAAGCTTGGTCTGTTTTCAGGCATCAAGAGTTTCACGGAGCTTGAACGACGAATCGAAGTCTTGACCGACGAGAAGCAGAAGGGTGACGCCTTTGAGGTTTTCGCGGAGGCGTATCTCGCCACTCAAAGAGTCGGAGCGGCAAAGCATGTGTGGCCGGACAAGGCGATTCCACCTTCGATCCGCAAACGATTGCGACTGTCGGCCCGTGACGTCGGAGCGGACGGCGTAATCGAAAGAGTTTCAGGGAAGTGCCGGGCTTATCAAGTGAAGTTCCGCAGTAGGCGTGCGCCGCTGACTTGGACCGAAACGGCCACGTTCTTTGGAGTCACTGACCACTGTGACGACCGGTTGCTGTTCACGAATTCGGAAGATGTCTCCAAGGTCGCTGAGCAGCGGAAAGACTTTTCGAGCATCCGTGGCACCGACCTCGATTCGTTGACGGCCGAAGACTTCGACGCGATCCGCGTTTGGCTCGATGGCCGGCCAATCGTTCGGAAGAAGAGTTCGCCTCGGCCGTATCAGCAGCGAACGCTGGATGCGATTCTGCAAGCACTGAATGGCGTGCCGAATGTTGGGAGAGCGGGGCTCCCGCCGAGCCGCAAGCGGGAAAGCACGGCTCGGCAGGAGCCTCGCCCTCCCGAGATCCATGATCGAGCCACCGCCGTCATGGCGTGCGGCACGGGCAAGACGTTCGTCGCGCTGTGGGTCGCCGAGGCCATCGCCAAGCAGACGGTCTTGGTGCTGGTTCCCTCGCTGGCGTTGTTGAGACAGACGCTTCGCGAGTGGATCAAGAACACGGCGTGGGAGCCGTTCGATTACCTCTGTGTCTGCTCGGACCCGACCGTGAGCCAAGGCGATGACGAATTGGTCATGCGGCCCACGGAGTTAGAGTTCTCGGTCAGCACCCAGCCGGAGCAGGTCCGAGAATTTCTGGCTCATTCGTTCGCGGGCGTGAAGATCATTTTCTCGACGTACCAATCGGCGGACGTCGTCGCGCGCGGGATGCCTCGCAATCTGCGGTTCGACATCGGCATCTTCGATGAAGCTCACAAGACCGCCGGCCGAGAGGGAGCCAAGTTCAGCTTCGCGCTCAAGGACGACAACTTGCCGATTCGCAAGCGGCTGTTCCTGACGGCGACGCCTCGGCATTACGACCTGCGGCGGCGCGATGCCGAGGGCGAACCAATCGAAGTCTACTCGATGAATCGGCCGGAGATTTACGGCCCCGTCGTCCACACGCTGTCGTTCGCCGAGGCTGCGAAGCAGAAGATCATCTGCAACTACAAGGTGGTGATCTCGGTCGTCACGTCAGACATGCTGACGCCCCACCGAGCTTGCCTCGGTGGCTCGCGGGCTTCTGCACTACTTCAAGACGCGGACAATGATCGCGTAGTGCAGAAGCCTGAAAACCACCGAGACAAGCTCGGTGGGGCTTTTCAAGAAGCGATGCGTCACGGCACCGTGCTGGTCAACGGCGAGGAGGTGAAAGCACAACAAGTTGCCAATCAGATCGCGCTGGCTCAGGCCGTCGCCGAGCATCGGCTCAAGAAGATTTTCACGTTCCATCGCAACGTGGCTTCGGCGAGATCATTCACCAGCGAGGGGGGCGAAGGGATTGGGACTCACCTTCCCGATTTCGCCGCGTTGCATGTCAACGGAGCCATGTCCACGGCGGCTCGCGACGGCTTGATGACCGAGTTCAAAGCGGCTCCGCAGGCGGTCATGTCGAACGCGCGCTGCCTGACGGAAGGGATCGACGTGCCGACCGTGGACATGGTCGCCTTCCTGACTCCCAAGCGGAGCAAGGTGGACATCGTGCAGGCCGTCGGCCGAGCGATGCGGAACGCACCGGACAAGACCACCGGCTACATCCTGGTCCCGCTGTACGTGGAACAGGCGGCGGGCGAATCGTTGGACGCCGCCGTCGCGCGGGCCGAGTTCGACGAAGTCTGGGCCGTGTTGCAGGCCATGCAAGAACAGGACGAAGTGCTCGACGACCTCATCCACCAGATGCAGGCCGAGCGTCGGCTCACGAAAGGTTTCAACGACTCGCGGCTGCGCGAACGAGTCGAGGTTCTCGGCCCCACGCTGACGCTCGACAAGCTGCGTCGAGCCATCGCCACCCGCTGCCTGGACCGCCTCGCCCGCCCGTGGGACGAGATGCTGCAACTGCTCGTGGCCTACAAGAAACAGCACCGCCACCCGCGAGTCCCCAAATCCGCCCCCGCCCCGTGGACCGAGTTGCTGTCGGGACTCGGACCTGTCCCATTTGTTCCATCCCGTTGGACGTTCGGTTGAACGCCGATACGCTGTGTTGGCAAATTCTGGAACAACTGCACGTTCGACGTCGCGTTTCGCCTTTGGAGTTGACGTTGATCTTCATTGCTGGAGGTGCTCCATGATTCGTGTTCGATGTCCCTCCTGCGAGCAGCTCTTGGGAATTCCCGAAGGAACTGCCGGAAACACGACGACGTGTCCCCAGTGTGCTCACCGTTTTCAAGTTTCCGCGGCTGATGCGGTGAAGAAGCCACGTCCGCAACCTGCGCGAGTGAATGCTCGCCCGCAAGACGCACGTCTCCGCTTACCAGCACCACCTCCCAAAGTGGCGAGCAAAGTGGAAAGACCGGCTCCGATTCCACCACCACACTCCGCGACGTTGTCATCACTTCCACACTCTGTCGCACCACATCGAAGGCGTTTGGATTGGATGATTGCAACTGCAGTGGTTCTGGTTGCTGGCGGAGCCTTCGCAACGTACCGCGTCATGTCCCAATCAAGCGACAAACCTGCAAACGTAGTCCCAAATGTTGCGAATGTCCCACAGCAAGTTCTGTTACCTAAAGTGGTGAATGCCCCACAACAAGGTCCGTTACCTCCAGTGGCGAAACAGCGCCCCGAAAGTGTTTTGGTCCGCGCCGATTTGTTCGTCATCATGCGTGACAAAGATGTCAACAAAATCGCAGGCAACAACGTCGAATTCATTCTACTCTCCGAACTCTCTGAACCCGATGTTGCAGAAATCCGCCGAGCGTCCCGAGAGTATTTTGATCTTACCGTGAAGAATAGAAGCGTATGGGAGGGACTCACAGCAGGAGATATTGCAGACTTCCAACGAAGAGAAAATGAAGGAATACAAATCCGAAGGAAGCAAGCTCAAATCGGCAGTAAAATTGATTCGTTGCTGTCGAAGAGCCATCAAGTAGTCAAGACCGATAAGGACGGCTCGCTTGAGGCGTCGTTGAAAACCGGCGAATACCTGTTGCGAACGGATACCGTGACCTATCGCTCTGAATATTTTATTTACAAACAATTTATTTGGATACAGAAAGTAACAGTATCATCTCCAATGCCGAAGATCGTCCTTGATTATCGCTACGATCAGGACGTCGACGTGCAGAATGAAATTGATAAGTTTTACTGGTCACTTGACGAGAGACTAAAATAGGCTTCTCCCGCCGCGAGTCACTCGCTGCTGGCAAGCCGCTGGGCGTCAGCCCTCTGGTCGAATCAAGAGCCGTCACCACAACCAATCCAAAACGACTAGCACCGCAACCAGGAGCCTAACGGCTCCCGTTTCGCCGCCCACGCTGACGCTCGACAAGCTGCGTCGAGCCATCGCCACCCGCTGCCTGGACCGCCTCGCCCGCCCGTGGGACGAGATGGCTCAACTGCTCGTGGCCTATCAGAAACAGCACCGCCACCCGCGAGTCCCCAAGTCCGCCCCCGCCCCGTGGAACGAGTTGTTATCGGTAGATGGACCTGTCCGAGGAGTCCCTTCTTTTCTATGCCGTTGGACGTTCAGTTGATCGCCGATACGCTGTGTCGACGGATTCTGGAACTATTTATTTTATTTCCGACGCCGTGTTTCTTGATCGGAGTGGGTGTTGATCTTTATTTCGTGGAGGTATTCCATGTTTCGTGTTAGGTGTCCCTCCTGCGAACAACTCTTGGGTGTTCCCGAAGGAACCGTCGGAAACACGACGAAGTGCCCTCAGTGTGCTCACCAATTTCGAGTTTCCGAGACTGATGAAGTGACGATGCCACGTCCGCGATCAGCGCGGGTGACGTCTCGTCCACAAGACGCACCTTCCCGCACATCAAAGGCCGCATCCAAAGCGCCGAGACGTTTTCCCGCGCGACCTCGCGACTTGGAGACCTCATCGGAACTTTCGCACTCTGCGGAACCACCACGCGGGCGATTGATTTGGATGATTGCAGTCACTGTTGTCTTGGCTGTTGGCGGAGCCTTCACGACCTATCAAGTCATGTCGCCATCAAGCTCCCAACCTGCAAATGCAGTTGCAGCAGTACCCGCGAAGTTACCGCCGGGACTGATCGACGACTTCCAGAAGCGGATGGCAGCGGACCAAGAGGTTGAGCAGCGGTTAAGCGTCGAAGACCAGATTATCGCGAAACTCACGACCGTCGACGCGCTCTCAGAACCGTCGGCAATCCTACGTGTCGCCAAAGAAATCGAATTGGCGCACCCGCAAGAACCGCTCGTTCTGCAACACGCGGCTCTGGCATATCTGAAAGGGCACGATCCAACGTCAGCGGCCTCCACAGCGCGGCGCGCGTTGGAGTTACTTGATTCACTCCCGATGGATCAGCAGCCGTCAAAAGCCGCGCGGGCTCAGTTATTGACTGTGTTGGGAACAGCCGATTTGGAACGCGGTGCCCACAAGGCCGCTGCCACTGCTTTTCGCGAGGCGGCAAATCTCGAACCGACGCTGTTGGCGAAAGCGGACTTGGTGAGCAGGTTGGCCGATGAGCTTTCGCCGACACCTGAGGCGCTCCTGGTCGCTTCGGATGTGACGGGGCGGTTGGATGAACTCCCTGAGACCAAATTCGAGATCAATGTAGACGGTGTGCTACGTTTGGCTCCACCGTGGTTTTATGAGGAAGTGCGGGGACGGATACTGCGAATGCTCGATGACAACAGTTTGATCATGGAATACCGGGACGATCCGGACGGTCCGCCGCGTTACCTGCGATTCCCGTTTTCCTCAGTGTACGACGTTTACCGCGACCACGAGGTGGAGACGACGCGAGTGAAGGCATTTGCCGCACTGGGTTATAACGCCTTGCCATCGATTCATAATCAGTATATCAATGGTCTCTTCAACTTTGCCGCAAGCTATAAGCAAGCTGGCGATAAAGTTTCCGGGAATGAAGCCGAA
>JAPLNX010000034.1 GCA_026400935.1 Planctomycetia bacterium
GGGCTGGCGAGCCAAATACCGTCAAGCTTTGCTGATGGCCACGCAAGACAAACTCCCCAATCGTCCCGGCCGCTCGTTCGCCCGAGAAGCCTACCCCCGACGACCAAAATCCAACCAATTCCAAAAAAGAAGACCCAAAAACCCCGAACCCAAACCAGACTCTTAAAGTAAGTGCCATTGGGCTAACGCCCTCCGGTTCGCCTAGTTTTCTTTGCGAAAAATCTCGGCTGTTGAATCTAGGTCACGCTTTGCGCGAGACGGGTTCGGCCTGAATCCCGCAGCGGGGCAAATCGGAAACGTGCTGCCGCAACTGCTTTCTTTGACACATCCGGAGCCGATTCAGTGACTCCAGGAGAAATGGGGAATATGGGGGCCAGGTACTCGTCGCCAGAGAGTCGTGACGATCGGCTGGATCGACACAATCAGCAAATCGCCCCCAAATCACCTAATGAGCACTGCCGGAACTGTCCGATCAATGACTTGTGAGTGCGCGGGCACTAATTGTCAGCATTTGGATACCGCTCATGCCGAGCTTTCGTTGGTCATCTCTCTTTCCGGTTCTGTGCCACGTGGGAGTTTTCACGTGGGGCACAACTGCGTGGGCGTTTCAGTACCCGCCACTGAGTGATGACCTCAATCCGCGACAAATTCACGGAGCCGATGCTTGGATCGACGGCGAATTCCGATCGACCGGCAATATCAATGAATCACCTGCCGACTTCGGTCCCGCATCTGGCATTTGGCAGCGGACAGCAGACGGCAATCCAGCCTCCGGCGACAGCTTTCAGATCATGCAAGCCGGTCCTCTGCCTGGTGGCCTGGGAACGAACGGTTTCAATGGCAGCGGGATGATTCCAGCACTCAATCAACCAGATTACATCACGAACAACCCCGCCTTCGGTGGTCGAGGTTTCGGCAACAACGGTCAAGTGCCGAACGGGAGCAACGGCTTCAACGGCCAATACAGCGGACTATTCAACGGCAACAACGGCTTTGGTGCCAATCAACGCCCACCGCACGCGGGCTTCAATCCAAATGCTCGCCCGGCGGCAAGAGTTCAGCAGGGAATGACGAGTGCTACCGCGAAGCAACCCTATGTAGGGTTGCTCGGTCAGGTCGCTCGGCCGGGCGTTTATGAGATTGCTGGCGGCCGTGAAACGCTTGCCGATTTGATCGAGAAAATCGGAGGTCTCGCCAAAGACGCTTCGGGTCAATTGCGGATCGTTCGCAACGGTAGGCCGGGCCAATCAACGTCGTTTGCCGCCGCATCTTACTTTGAATTGCTCCCCGGTGACCTAGTCATTGCTGATGCACAGGCGACGCGAAGTCCAAATTCTGGAGCGCTGCGCAGCGGAGATTCCACGTCGGCTCAAAGCGGAACGACTGCGCGACAAGCGTCGTCTAGTTACGTGCAAATCGGCTTCGTTAATTTGCTCGATCGTCCTGTCGTCCTGAAGCTGAAAGCCGAAAACGCCAACATTCCTGCAATCCTCGCACTGATGCGGCAAGACGGTGGACTGGCTTCCGAGATCAAAATTGTTCCGCCATCTGGGCAGGGCCAACGCTTTCAAAATCAGAGCCAGCAACGACAGGATGCCTCGCTGCCGTCTGAGACCGTGCTGATCTTTCCGCGTGATGCGGTCGCCACCGAAAGGCTTGATCATCTTCCTCAGCCGACGCGACTTCGATCCGATCAAACAGACCAAGGTGCAAGCGATGCGGCTCAGCCACAGCCTCTTCAACCACAGCGAACTCCTCCCGCCCCGATTTCGCCCGACGTCTCGTTGCGGCATTCGTCGCCGCAAACTTCGGACGGCGATCACTCGGTGACTTACGTGCCACCACCACCAACGTTATCGGAAGAGGATTCGCAAGCATCGCGGTTTGCACCGCAGCGAGTTGGTGGAGTTCGCGGATCTGTGTCTGATCGGACTACGAGAGACCAGATTTCACGCGACACGAACATGGTTCTCGCACCGCCAGCGGAGAGCGCGTCGTCACGGTTGGAGGCTGCTCGCGATCAATCCTTCGGGTCGTTACCGAGCCGCGATGTCACCGCCTCAACGCTGACTCACGAAGAAGACACCGCCCCTGCTCCGCGACCGGTCGATCCGATCTGGAACGAAGATCGCGATCTGATTTCAGAACCGTCACGATTGAATGCGACTCGCGAACCTCGCTCGATTACGGAGGTCAACGGCAAAGGGGACGGCTTTGGTGAGATTGCTCCCGATGATGATGCGACGGCTGACGCTGTCAGTAATTCATCTCTCACTGCGGCAGCGACTTGGTCAATCTGGCCGCCTCTGCTCACTGCGGGAGTTGGCTTGATCGCGCTGCTCGGATTTAGTTTTTCATTGCGAAGACGAACGCAGTCTGAGTGGCAAAGATCAACGCTG
Organism: Planctomycetia bacterium; assembly: GCA_026400935.1. Classification (GTDB taxonomy): domain Bacteria; phylum Planctomycetota; class Planctomycetia; order Planctomycetales; family Planctomycetaceae; genus SXKJ01. Next base: position 2,400 of record JAPLNX010000034.1, read on the forward strand.
CCGCGCACCGAACAGGAACCCGCTCACACGGTCATCGCTCCTGCCCAAATGCCGACATCATTACAGACTCGAGCGATTCCGATTGCGATGTCTCCCAATGTCTCACCGCAACTTTCAATGCATCCCGCGTCTGACGAAACTCAATTCGGCAACGTGCCTCAGACGCAGGTGCTGACTCAATCTCAACAGGCACAAGAGCAGCCGACGCAAATTCAGACATCGGCTAAGCAAACGTTGCTCGACGCGTTGATCAACAACCAATTACCGATGACTGAAGAGAAAGTGACCTTCGTGTCTCCGTTGCAGTTTCACGGTCGGCCTGCTGCTCCAAGGAATCTGCGACTGGACGAACGCCACGAATTGCCGAAGCCGCACGCTCCCAGCCTTGCTCCAAAGCCGACACATCGCCCGGCGGAGTCAATGCATGAGCAAGATGAAGTCGCAGCACAAACGGTTTCGTACGGCGAGACGCAGAAGTTCCGAGTCGATCAATCATCTTCTGCGACCACAAGATTAGCCTCTCGATTTGTGCCTGCCAAAGGTGCGGCAGCAACGACACTGCGACCCGGAGCGACGGTGCAAAAAACGAAGAGCGTCAATCCTTCCAGCACACCCCATTCAGCAGTCGCTGCTTCACCAGTCGCATTCAGCGGACGGCAAGTTGCTGTCTCCGAGAATTCGAGCGGTCCACTGGACCGCGCTTTGTCAGCCGTTCAAAAACGAGAGGAGCGCTCATGAGCATCGGCCTTGATGTCGGTTCTTCTCAGATTCGTTGTTTGCGTCTGCACGGCGAGCAGACGGTCGGTTCTTCAAGCCGAGCACTCTTCGCCGTGTTACCAGATGCGTCGGAATACCGAGCGTTGTTGGAAGCGGGGCACATTCCGTTCGCAATTTGCGACGGAGCGTTAGCCCTCATTGGAGACAACGCTGCTGCGTACTCCTCTTTGTTTCACGTTCGTCCTCAAGCGCTATTACCTCATGGGCGCTTGCCGACGAACGACCCCGTTGCCCGACAATGCTTGGCCGCTTTGGTTGAAGCCTTGTTGGGTGAGCCGAATCAGCCGGGAGAGATGTGTTGTGTTACTCTACCGGGAGGCGAAATGTTCCAGTCGTTGGCCACAAACAACGAGCTGGAATTCTTGACTCGGCTGATTCGACTACGGGGCTTCACACCTCAAGTACTCCCCGCCACCATGGCGGCAGTACTGGCTCAATTGGTGAGTCGTTCCTTCACCGGCATCGGCCTCTCCTTCGGGGCAGCTACGAGTGAACTGGTCCTTACCCATCGCGGCATTCAAGTCGCAATTGAGGTCAGTCCGCGCGGTGGCGATTGGATGGATGAGTTAATCGCCGAGCACTTCGAGTACGCGCTCTGCGATGCCGAAGGTGCCAGCTTTCTCAACCTTGATCAAGCAAGAGCGCATCGCGAAGGACTCACAAGCATATTCGCGACACCGGGAGATTCCGGGGCACAATTCCTGGCGGACGTGCATCAAGACTTGGTGTATGAACTCATTCGTTCGGCCGCTGAGAAATTCAGTCAGCAACCACGGACGATCGACGTGCCCCAACCACTTACGGTGATTGTCGTCGGCAGAGTGGCTCGCGCTCCGGGCTTTCGCGACCTGTTGGAAAAGGCATTCGAGACCGCTCGGTTTCCACTGGAAATTGGGAACATACAGTTCGCCACCGACGACAACTTCACCGTCGCTCGCGGTTGCCTAATCAACTCCCAGCTCGAAACCGAAGTCCGCTCCGCCAAGCCACGAGCTGCGTAAGACAACGCCAATTCGAAAACATTCGGCTCGCCTGTTTGTTATTTGCGAAATCATGCAGACGATTGGTCAGCCCTCTCCCAAAATTCATTGGCTCTCTGAGATCGTTGAATCAATTGGCGTCGGCTCGATTCACGCTTCGGCGAAGTCAGTTTGGGGATCACAGAAGACTGTAGAAGCCGATGTGACCACGTGGCAAATAGCCGATGTGCAAAACGCTCGCTATGCTCGGCCTCGCGTCGCAAGTTCAACCTTTTCAGTCCTCTTCGTTTCTCAAGAATTCAACACCGGAATGTCACTCATTCGACCTAATATCGACCGCATGGCCGGGTATGTTCCCGGCGAGCAACCACAAGACTCTGGCTGGACGAAGCTCAACACCAACGAGAATCCGTATCTGCCGTCGCCAAAGGTTGCGGACGCGATCACTCGCGCGGCGAACGGGCGGTTGAATGTGTATCCCGATCCGCTGGGGACACAGGTCCGTCGCGAGATTGCCGAGCAGTTCAACGTCGATCCCGACTGGGTCATTCCGGCCAACGGCAGCGACGAGAATCTGACACTTATCACACGAACCTTTTGCGATGCCGATGACCTGATCGCGTATCCGTATCCCAGCTACATCTTGTACGAATCGCTGGCGGAGATTCAGGGGGCTCGCCACGAACGGATTCTGCTCAACGCCGATTGGTCGTGGAATTGGGAGATCGCCTCGCCGATCATCGAACGTGCAAAAGTTGTCTTCCTACCGAATCCGAATTCTCCATCGGGCAACATCTGGTCTGACGGTGATCTGCTGCGATTGATTCCACCGAACGGTGTGCTCGTTCTTGATGGAGCGTACGCCGACTTCGCTGACACACGCACAAAGGCGGAACTTCTGAGTCGTCCTGGTGTTGGCGAACGTGTGATCGTGACTCGCACATTGAGCAAGTCATACAGCCTTGCGGGTATTCGCTCCGGTTTCGCGATCGCTCATCCTAATCTCATTGCCGCGATGCGCAAGGTGAAGGACAGCTACAACTGCGACAGCCTCACTCTCGCGGGGACTCTCGCCGCGTTACAGGACGAAGACTGGATGCTGGCCAACGTTGATCGCATTCGGACAACTCGCGCCCGATTGACCGAGTCACTGGAGCAACTCGGTTTCAACGTCGTTCCCAGCCAATCCAATTTCGTCTGGGCCACGCGCCCTAATGGCGGTCATCGCGAAATCTACGAGAGTCTCAAAGCGCAAAAGATCCTCGTTCGCTACATGAGGTTTCCAGAAGTGCCGTACGCACTAGGCAACTTGCTCGACGGTCTGCGAATCACGGTTGGAACCGATCCGGAGATTGATCGGTTGTTAGGTGTACTTCAAATGAAAGAGGTTGGGTGATGCAAGACCCAAATCTCGATCCGATCCAAGAACTGATCTCTCGACGAGTGCGTCTCGGGGCGCTGATCTTCGCGGCAGTAGGGGTGGTCTTACCTTTCGCCGCTGCGGGATTATTGGCCACGTTTGGATTGCCGAAGATTCTCAGTGAGTTATTCCACCGTCGTCTTTCCTTCACGAACGAGTTTTATGTTACAACTTTGGTCGGCGTTCTCCTCAATTGGTACGCACTTTGGACCATACGTCGGAGTTGGCTTGTTCCTGGTGACCATGAGATTTGCGGTCTTCGAAATCGGCTCTGGCGAATGGTTATGATGCTTGGATACTTGCTGGGGTGCGGATTGGCACTCGCGTTTTGAGGGTTTGATTGCGACTCAAGTTTGCAATCTGATGTTTGTCTACTCGACCAACTATGAGCATTTCATTCGCAAAACCTGCCATCGCTAATTTGCGCCGTTCTCAAACCGGAGAGCCAGCCTGGGAGCTGGCGTATTGCTATCCGACTCAAGGTGACTGGTCTGAAGAAGACTATCTTGAAATCAGCCAGAAACACCGTGTCGAGTTGGTCGATGGGTGCCTTGAGGTTCTGCCGATGGCGACGATTTTTCATCAATTGCTCGCAGACTTTTTGCATTCGTTACTGAAGACGTATCTCGCTTCTGCTGCTTCGCCAGAACATCGTCGTGGCCGGGCCTTGTTTGCTCCGTTGCCAGTTCGCTTGGGAAATCGTCGGTTTCGTGATCCCGATGTCGTCTACCTTAGCCCGGAGCGGCTGAAGAACTTGCATGGCCAGCCTGATGGAGCCGACTTGGTGATCGAAGTCGTCAGCGAGGGAAACGAAAATCGCCAACGAGATTTGTTCACTAAACGTGCCGAATACGCTGAGGCGGGAATTGCTGAGTATTGGATCGTCGATCCGGAAACTCGATCGATCACGGTGCTGACGTTAGATCAATCGACCGCATCGCAGTACTGCGAGCACGGTCTTTTCAACGTTGGAACAACCGCGACATCGGTGTTGCTCCCCGGCTTCGCGGTCGATGTCGCCGACCTTTTTGCACAAGCCGATGCAGCGGGCGAGTCGGTTTAACCGCCACGCCAACGGCGTGCGTGCTGCACAACGCAAACAACTCTCGCGCACGCCGATGGCGTGGCGGTTAAACGATTGAACTTGGTTGCCAGTCAATCAGACGCAATTCGACTGATTCGCGGCCGTTGAAGCGGTTGATAGAGGGGGCGAAGCAGACGGAGATCGGGCCGCCGCTGGCGACAATTTGGTCGGCCCATTCGGCGGTGCCGAAGCTGACGGCTCGCAACACGGTGCCGTAGTGTTTGAGTTTCAGCGAGAGATGCCGTTCTCCCTCGCCGATCTTGCGCGGCGGTTCTGCTAATTCGCAGCGTGCGGCAGCGAAGATCGGACGCGGGTTGTCTCGACCGAACGGACCGAGTAGGTCGAGCATTGTGACGGCTTGATGAGTGAGGTCGGCCAAACGCACTTCAGCGTCGATCGAGATTTCGAGGTCACTCGGAATGACCTGATGTGTTTGTGAGGCGAACTCGCAAATCGCATCGCGAAAAGCGTCGATGCGGTCGGCTTGAATCTTCAATCCGGCTGCCGCTTGATGTCCGCCAAATGTTGTTAAATGCTGAGCACATGCGGACAAGCCGGCGTGCAAATCAAAGCGAGCGAACGTCCGTCCGGAACCTTGTCCCGTGTTGTCTTGTCGGCTCAGCGAGATCAATACGGTCGGTTTCTGAAAGTGCTCGGCGACTCGGCTCGCCACGATGCCGATCACTCCCGCGTGCCATTCGGCGTGAGCGAGTACCAACACCGGGGCCGCCTCCCACGCGGGGTTTTCGGCGATCAGCTCCTTTGCCTGCTTGAGCATCTTCCGTTCGACGGTCTGCCGATTCTTGTTCAACTCGTCGAGGTATTTCGCGAGCGCGAGTGCTCGTTCGGCGTTGTCGGTCGTGAGCAATTCGACAGCGAGTCGCGCTTGTCCCAAACGTCCTGCCGCATTGATACGCGGAGCGATCGTGAAGCCGATGTCTTCCGCGTCGAATTCCTTTTTGTCCGCCAAGCCACTGACCTGCATCAACGCCTTCAAACCGAGTGAACTCCGTTCTCGCAAGCCGGCCAGCCCGAACTTCACGAGGACGCGGTTCTCGTCAACGAGCGGCACGCAGTCCGCGACTGTGCCGATCGCAGCCAGTCCGACTGCGCCAAGCAAAAACTCACGCATTTGTGGCGAGGCTTTTTTGCCGTCTCCCAATCTCGCACAGATGCCCCATGCCAATTTGAAAGCGACTCCCGCTCCGCACAGGTAGCCGAACGGGTACGTCGAACCTGGCAATCGCGGATGCACGAGACATGCAGCGTCAGGCAACTCGGCCGACATTTCATGGTGATCGGTGATGATCAATTCGAGACCGAGTTCTTTCGCTAACGCTGCTTCGGTCACGCTGCAAATTCCGCAATCCACGGTGACGATTAACCGGTTCGGATCTTCTTCGTGAAGCTGCCGCATCGAATCGCAGTTGAGCCCATAACCTTCGTCGAGCCGATGTGGGATGTAGTAATCAACGGTCGCTCCGGCGAGACGCAAGCAGTGCCACAAGATGCTCGTCGATGTGACGCCATCAACGTCGTAGTCACCGTAAATCGTGATGCGTCGACCGGACTTCACTGCCGCAACAATGCGATCGGCCGCCGCCGAGAGATTCGGCATCAAGTCCGGTTCATGGAGGTCATTGAGCTTCGCTTGCAAGAATGTCGAAGCCGCAGATTCCGACGAGTGTCCTCGCGCGGCAAGCACCTGCGCGACTAACGCTGGTAACTTCAATTGCCGCGACAAATCCCTCACCGCACCCGCATCATGCGGAGCAAACCGCCAAGACTTTGGCATCGTCAATCTTTCTTCGAACTAATCTTCCGCACGGTCGCGGATGAGTTGGTTGGGACGATCGTTTAACCGCACGCCGTAGGCACGCGCGTTTCAATGCGCACCGCGCGCGTTGAATTCAAAACGCGCGTGCCTGCGGCGTGCGGTTAAACGACACATTCAAGACTGCGTGGAGCTGATCATCGCCGAGAGATGCTCGACCAACTCAGTCGTCCCAACAGTTGCTTGTTCGCGGGTGATGAGATTTTTGACCTGCCAGTGACCGGCTGCGAACTCGCGATCGCCCGCGATGACCCCGATTTTGAAACCTTTGCGGCTCGCGTATTTCAACTGTTCGCCGATGCTGACTGCTTCGGGATAAACCTCCGACGCGATCCCGGCGGCTCGGAGTTCGCGAGCGACTCGGTGATAGTCGCCGAGATGATTCGCATCGAAGTAAGCGATCAAAACCTTGGCGGGCGTCGAAGCCGCTTCGACCATGCCGAGTTCCTCCATCGCAGCCAAAAGCCGATCGAGACCGAGGCTCGCACCAACACCAGGGAGCTTTTGCGTCGTGAAGAGTTCGGCCAAGTTGTCGTAACGCCCTCCGGAGCAAACGCTGCCGATGCCGGGGAGGTCGCCGAGGAAGGTCTCGTAAATCGTGCCGGTGTAATAATCGAGTCCGCGCGCGATCGAGAGATCGAGTTCCACTCGTTCGGTATTCGCTCCGGCTTGAGCGACGGTTTTGAAGAGTTCCGTCAGCCGAGCCACACCCGTCAGGCCGACGTCGCTTCCCGCAAGTTGTGTTTCCAACTTGGCGAGGATCGCCGCCGGTTCCCCTTTGAGTTCTGCGAGTGAGAGAACTTCGCCCGCTTGTTCGGCTGTCGCACCGACTCGCTCGACCATTTCCGCGATCACTTTGTCGCGACCGATCTTCGGGAGCTTGTCGAGCGATCGCAGCACGCCGGACGCTTTATCCGCGAGACCCAGCTTCTCCAGCAAACCGTTCAACACCAGCCGGTTGTTGACTCGAATCGTGAACTTGGAAAAGCCGAGCCGATCGAATAAGTCGTGAATTACGAGCAGTGTTTCGATATCAGCGGCGTTCGATGTCGTCCCGATCGTGTCGAAGTCGCACTGCATGAATTCGCGATAACGACCTCGCGATGTATTCTCACCACGCCAAACACTTCCGATGTGGTATCGTTTGAACGGCATCCCAATCTCGTGGTAATGCTGTGCGGCGAAACGAGCTAATGGGACGGTCAGATCAAATCGCATCGCGACATCGCGATCTCCTTGGTCGATGAATCGAAATATTTGACGATCCGATTCTTCGCCTCCTTTGCCAAGGAGTATCTCGCTGAACTCCAACGCGGGCGTGTCGATCGGTGAGAAGCCGTAGCTGCGATAGACCTGCCGAGCAGTGTCGATCAGCTTCTCTCGCGCGATCATGGCGCTTGGTAAATAGTCACGAAATCCCTTGAGTGTGCTGGGCTTGATAATGCGGCGGTCCATGTGGCGAGCTGTCAAAAAAGAGGTTGAGGAATTTGAAGTTGCCCCCCATCGAGCTTGCCTCGGTGGATTTCAGGCTTTTGCACTACACAGTCTGATATTTCGAGCGAAACGATTTCGTGTTGCAAAAAGCCCATTCCACTGAGGCAAGCTCGGTGGGGGGCGTGACATCGCGTTGTTGGGAGCTAAGTCGTCAGGGCATTGAGAATCGGCAGGCTCAATTTCTTCTTCGAGCCGTTGAATCTCGCTCGCAGTTCTTGCGGTTGAAAGGCTTCGTTGAATTCGGCGATCTGTTCTTGGCATTCAAAGAGCATGTCGTAGAGGCCATCGCCGTCGTATTCACAATCGTCGGTCGTGTATTCCCGGCAAATCCGAGGACGTTCCTCGTACATGCCGCAAAGATTGTCCGACTGCAAATGGTCACAAACGTTGTGAACCATCAAAAACCACGTCTCGCCATCAACGAACAACGAAATTTTCCCGTGGATCATGTACCAGCGGAGGTAGTCGAAATCTTTACGAGTCACCGGCATTTCGATCGGCAGGGCAAAGTACTGGCAGCACTTCGCGGTGCAGTATTGGCAAAGAACCTCACCCGGCTTGAGATCAGCGCGGGCCACTTTCGGTTTGGGCATAACAATTCACTTCCTCGGAAAGACAGTTACAAACGGGGCGGGATTCTATCGGTCAACCGTTTTGAGGGGTACGAACCGCAGACTGTTTCGCGTCCGTAGCCGACAGGTGAAAATCTCCTTCTTGACCCCCGGAAAAAAACCGACCTATGATCCCGGACGACGTGTCGGAGACCGTCATGTTAGTCGCGGTTGATTTCGGCTCGATGGCCAACAACTGGCCGTGCAATTTTGCCTGACAGAAGCAGCCGTTATTTGAAGGAACGTTTTCCATGAAACGCTTTGGTATCGTCTTAAGCATTCTGGTGTTGATCTGCGGCGGCATCGGCATGATGTTCGCCTCCAAATTGATCATGATCAGGAACAGTTGGTCGCAGAAAATCACCAAAGCCAATGAGAGCCTGATCGCCCAACGCAAAGTGGCGACTGATCTGGAGCGACAAGTGGTCGTGGCCAAGACCGCGTTAAACACCGCAGTCTTCGATTGGGAACGCTATTGGACTGGCGTCGGGACAGAACGAGGCCGACAACCGGGCGTGGTTGTTGTTGGGATTGGTGCTGCTCAGGGCCTCCCCAAAGGCTCTGTTGTTCACCTATTTCAACCATCGGCAGATGGTGCAGGGACAAGTTACGTCGGCCCGTTTAAGGTTCCCGAACCTGAAGACACGAGAGCGGCGTTGACTCCTGCTTGGAAAATACGTGAAGGAGAAGATGCCAATTGGCGTTATGGAGCGAATTGGCGAATTCGCACGAATATCCCACGCCAACACAAAACCAAGTTCTCGGACTTGGAAGGGATGCTGGTCAAGAAGGATGAACTCATTATTGACCAACAAAAGAACTTGATGATTCAACAAGAGGCCAAGAAAAGTGCAGAAGAGCATCTTTCGCTCCGCCAGAAGGAACTCAGCGGCGATCCGGAATTGGCCGCCAAGAACGAAAATTTGGAGCGTTTCATTGTCGAGGGTTATCAAAAGGCTGTTGCTGAATTAGAGGTCGCTCGCGACGAGGTCCAAGCGATTGTCGATGAGTTGCGACGCCAAACCAAGCGCACGCGCGACCGCATCAATCAACTGACTGATGAAAACGGGAAGCTTGCTAAGCATTTGGATGAACCACAGAAGACCGCATCGAAGCCGTAGAAGTGAACTGAAACTAGCACGACGCGCCAGCGAGTGGTTAATTCCAGTGAGGGATTCTCCCCTCGTTACCGCTTCGGACTGGAGTGAAGTAAGACTGCGGTCACGAACATTAGGCTCCCACTGTTATGGGTTTCGAGAACCGCGATTATTACCGTGATCCTGATTGGACTCCGCCGTCTGCCAGCAGCTCGCGAGGTCAAAACCCGATCTGCCGTTGGATCATCGGAATTTGCATCGTGGTCTTTATTGGCCAGCAGATTCAATCGCTCGAAGTCGCACGCTGGCTGGCATTGAACTCGACCGAGTTGGCGCATGGTCAAATCTGGCGACTGATCACTTACGCCTTTTGCCATGGGACTCCGCCTCAGCCAGGACAACCAGAGTCCAGTCCGCTGATGCACATCGTTTTCAACATGGTCGGAGTATGGTGGTTTGGCCGGCCCGTTGAGGATCGTCTGGGGTCGCGAGAATTTCTCGGCTTCTACCTGGCCGCCGCACTCTTTTCAGGTTTGGCACACGTAGGTCTGGAAGCGGTGTTTCTGAAACGAGCCTCGATCACCGTCGGCGCTTCAGGAGCCATCATGGCCATCATGGCCATTTACGCGATGTGGTATCCCCGTCAGCAGGTTTTGTTGATGGCCTTGATACCGATCGAGATTCGCTGGCTGATCGCCTTATTGGTAGCGTTCGACACACTCCCGATTTGGTCGGCGTTAGCAGGCCAACAAGTCCATGACGGCATTGCCCATGGAGCACATCTCGGAGGTCTACTCTTCGGATTCTTGTACCAGATTTTTGAACTGCGTCTCACTCGCGGCTTTGGCATTGGTGGCGTGAGTTCGTGGTTTAAAAACCGACAGCGTCGTCAGAGCATGCGACTCTATACTCCCGGTCCAGAAAACCTTGATGAAGACGAACTCAAGGAAAAGATGGACGCGGCTCTTCAGAAGATTTCCGAGCAGGGTGAAGCAAGCCTGACTCCCCTAGAACGCAAAATCCTCAGCGAAGCCAGCCGCCGCCTTCGAGACCGAGCCCGCTCTTAACATTCCCGATCACGCACTGCTTGCAGCACGGCCACTTCAAGCTCGGAGAGTTCGAGGCGGAGATAATCGGACCCAGTTCTTTAGTACTTGTTTGGAACGAGCCGAACGGTGCGCGTCCTGAAGTCGATCTCCAGGCGATGCGGATTGAGTAAGTCGGTTCCCAGAAGACACTCGTTGAAGATTCACCGTTGCCGCTACCAAAATCAGGCGGATCATTTCAAACTGACAGGCCGAAGTACCATGCTCTTGAGCCAAGGTTCTTGGCCAATCATTTTTTGAAAACCGAATGAGGCAATCGTCATGAAGTGTTTGCAGAGTCCACGCGGTGTTGTCGCGGGAGTGATGTTGAGTCTGGTTTGTTTGGCAGGATGCCCAAAGTCAGAGCCTTCCAGCAGCACGCCAGGAAGTTCGACTCCGACGACGAGTGGCTCGAAAGTTGAAACATCGCCAGTGGCCGCCGCAAAAGGGACAGCGAATGCCGATGAGGTCAAAGTAGCGAAGGCTCGCATTGATGCATTGGGTTCGCGATCGAAATACTCGCCGAAAGAAGGGGACTTGCTGAAGGAGATCGTCATTCAAGACGGATCGAACTTGAATGCCGATGACTTGCCACTGTTCGGCAAGCTCAGCGATCTCACCAAGCTGCAAATCTTCAATTGCCGCACGCTCGATGACGACATGGTCGCGAAGCTCAGCGGCTTGAAAGGACTGACCAGCCTCGCGCTGACGAATACGGTCATCAACGACGCTGCGGTTGAAATGATTGTCAAATCGTTTCCGAATCTCATCGAACTCGATCTGTCGTCGAACACGAACATGACCAACGGCGTGGTCAAGATCCTCAGCGAAATGAGCAAGCTGCAACGGCTGACGTTGGTGCAGAATCAAGTCAACGACATCGGTGCTCGACGCTTGGAGAAGTTGAAGGAGTTGCGCACGCTCGACCTACGCGGCAACATGGAAGCGGGAGACATGGCGCTGGAAGTTGTCGCCGAATTGCCGAAGCTCACCGGGTTCAAACACCGCAGCACGGCGGTCAACGATTCGGGTATGGAGTACCTCAGCAAGAACCAAACTCTTGATTCTCTGTTGATTCAAGACTTCCAAATCACCGATCAATCGGGACCGCACATCGCCAAGCTCGGCAAGCTGACGCAACTCGAAGTCTTCCGTTGTCAGGGCTTCGGAACAGACGGAGTGCTCGCACTGAAGGGAATGAATCTCACTCGCCTGACGCTGCGCGATCTCCCCAACATCAGCGACCGAGCAATGGAAGTCTTCGACGATCTCCCAAAGTTGAAGCGACTCTATCTGCATGAGATCACGTCTGTCGGTGATGCTGGCTTGCAACATCTGGAGAATCTCAAGTCACTCGAACTGCTCGATATCTGGACCGTCCCGCAAATGACCGACACCACGCTCGACGTGATTGCCAAACTCCCCAGCCTGAAGGAGCTGACGATCCGCACGACCGGTGTCACCGACGCGGCCATCGAAAAACTCTTGGCGATGCAAAGCCTGCAATCGCTGACCTTCAAAGAGAACGGCTCAGTGACCCCCGAAGGACTGAAGAAGCTTGCTGCCAAGAAGTGGGCGAAGTTAGATGTTGGCTCGTCGCCTGCAAACGACGAGAGCGCTCAGTAATGCCGTGACGAAGTCAAAGCGTTAGGAATTTCTCTGCCAAAGAAATGTTTGAGTATGCCCACGATTTCAATGTTCTACGGCATCATCGTCTAGCTTTACTTCTTGGATAATGAGCGACACCATCGCCCGCACATCCATGTGAGATTTCAAAATGACGAGGCGGTGATCGGCGTGCCGGAGGGAGAACTATTGGAGGGTTTTCTGCCGCCGGGAAAACTGAAGATGGTTCTGGCTTGGGTCGAAATTCACCAAGATGAGTTGATGGCTGATTGGGAGTTGGCCGTCAGTGGGCAGCAGCCGTTTAAGATTGAGCCACTGAGGTAATCATGAATCCTCGAATTCAAACTGTCGTTCCCGATGACGACTATCGACTGAAGTTAGTTTTTACGAACGGCGAGATCGGACACTTCGGCTGCAAGTCGTTGCTGACGTTTGGCGTCTTCCGTGAGTTGGCTGACATCAACTACTTCAAACGAGCGGTGGTGAAGCATGGGACCGTCGCCTGGCCTCACGAACAAGATATTTGCCCCGATACGCTCTACGAGAAGTCCACGAAGATTGCTCCGGCCAATGAACTGCCAATTCATGAGGTCGATCTTTCTGTCGATCCGACCTCAATACGAGACCGATTGCTAACGGCCAGATGATGCAACCATTTGAACAACGAATCGCGCAGATCACTCGCCGCCATTTTTGTGGTCGCGGCGGCACGGCTGTCGGCACTGCGGCACTCGCGTCACTCTTAGCGAAAGATGGATTCGCGGAAGCGGCATCTGCTTCATCCGCTCGAACTCATTTTGCTCCGACTGCAAAGCGAGTCGTCTATCTGTTTCAGTCAGGTGGACCGAGCCATCTGGAATTGCTCGACCACAAACCGGAACTGAAAAGGCTGCACGGGACCGAATTGCCAGATTCGATTCGACAAGGACAACGACTCACGGGGATGACATCGGGCCAGAAAAGTTTTCCGGTCGTCGCTCCGAAGTTTGCCTTTCGGCAATACGGCGAGAACGGCACATATCTCAGCGAGCTGTTGCCGCACACAGGTCAGGTTGTTGACGAGTTGTGTTTAATTCGCTCGATGCACACCGAAGCGATCAATCACGATCCGGCGATCACGTTCATTCAAACCGGTTCACAACAGCCGGGGCGACCGTCGCTCGGAGCGTGGGCCAGTTACGGACTCGGGAGCGAGGCGGAAGATTTGCCAGCATTCCTTGTCTTGATCTCGCACGGCAGCGGACGCGACGCCAATCAAGGTTTGCTCGATCGCCTGTGGGGGAGCGGCTTCCTGCCGACGAGCCATCAAGGAGTGAAGCTGCGAGGCAGTGGCGATCCGGTGTTGTTTCTCTCCGACCCGCCGGGTATTGACCGCGAGTTGCGCCGCAAGATGCTCGACGGCATCGCGAAGTTGAACGAGATCGAACATGCGAAGGCCGGCGATCCGGAAATTGCGACCCGCATCGCTCAATACGAAATGGCATTTCGGATGCAGGCTTCTGTGCCGGAACTGATCGACTTCTCGCAGGAGACCGCGAGCACGTTTGAGTTATACGGCGAGGAAGCTCGTAAGCCCGGCACGTTTGCGGCGAACTGCTTGCTTGCTCGTCGGTTGCTCGAGCGAGGCGTCCGCTTCGTGCAGCTTTACCATCGCGGCTGGGATCAACATGGCGGCCTGCCGACGAATATCCCCAAGCAGTGCCACGACATCGACCAACCTCAAGCCGCGCTGATTCGTGATCTCAAACAACGTGGCTTGCTGGAAGACACGCTCATCATCTGGGGTGGCGAGTTCGGTCGCACCGTCTACGGGCAAGGTGGTTTGCAAGCGGACTACGGTCGCGATCATCACGGCCGCTGCTATTCGATGTGGCTCGCTGGCGGCGGCATGAAACCCGGAGTCGTCCATGGCGAGACCGACGACTACGGCTACAACATCGTCCGCGATCCAGTCCATGTCCACGACATCAACGCGACGATCCTGAATTGCCTCGGCTTCGACCACGAACGCCTGACCTTCCGCTTCCAAGGCCGCGACTACCGACTAACCGACGTGCATGGCCGAGTCGTCCGCGAATTGCTGAAGGCGTAGGCAGATCGACGTCTCAAACTCCTTTGAGCGAATGACTCGAATCGCGAAATGGCCGGTTCATCACTTTGGGATTGATGAGGCCACCGACACCTCATTCGCCAACGTATCTGGTGGCGTGAACTCAAACCGTTTGCATTGTCGGAAGAATTCCAGCGGATTGTCGTAGACAATTTTCTTGATCTTCGATTCGAGGTGGCCGCGTTTGCGGAGTTCTTGGATGAAGTCGGGGACGGCGATCGGGTTGGACGGCCCCCAGTCGCCGGCGGAGTTCACCATGATGCGGTCGTCGCCGTAGGCTTCGATGATGTCGGCGGCTCGCGAGGGAGTGCATTTCGTGATCGGGTACAGCGTCATCGCGCACCAAAACCCCTCTTCCTTTGCCAGGCCGACCGTGTGCTCCTCGACGTGGTCGATCAGCACTCGCTCCGGTCGCACGCGGCGGTCGGACATCAGCATGTCGATGATCATTCGCGTTCCCTTCAGCTTGTCTTGCAGGTGTGGCGTGTGAATCAGAATCAACTCGTCGAGTTCCATCGCCAACTGGACGTGCTCTTGGAAGATGATCGACTCGTTCTTCGTGTTCTTGTTGAGGCCAATCTCGCCGATGCCGAGCACTCCCGGATTGTTGATGAACTCCGGGATCATCTTGATGACCTCGCGTGAGAGATCGACGTTCTCGGCTTCCTTGGCGTTAATGCAGAGCCATGTGTAATGCTGGATGCCGCTCCAACCGGCGCGCTTCGGCTCAAATTCGGTGAGCTGCTTGAAGTAGTCGCGGAAGCCGTCCACGCTGCCGCGATCGAAGCCGGCCCAGAAGGCGGGCTCACTGACGGCCACGCAGCCCATGCGGGCGATGCGTTCGTAGTCGTCGGTGACTCGAGAAACCATGTGGATGTGCGGGTCGATGTAGTACATATCGAGGTCACTTTGGAGTGCAGTGTGTCAGCACTGCTTTGGATTTGTGGATGTCAGGAGTGGATCGCAACAGACCAATCCAAGGATCCAAAGCGGTGCTGACACACCGCACTCCAAAATTTAGTGCGGCACGCTTGGCGATAGCTCAGGACGCTCGCCGGTTGTCAGGTATTTCTTCATCCAGGTTGGGTCGTATTGATCGCTGAAAATTTCTTGAATCTGAGCAGCCCGGTGATCACTGTTGCTGAGCAGGACGTCAAGCCCTTGTAAGATTTGTGCGAAGCGCGGATCGGAACGCACAGCATCTACCTCTTTCGCTCGGTCCATGCGGTCGAGCGAGGCGGCGATTTCGAGAATTTTGGCTCGGATCAGTAGGAAAGTTTGATCGAAGACTTCGGGCGCGGTTTGGACGGCAGTAATCATGTGCAACTCCAGCAGCAGGCGGTCAAAGACTGTTCGCCAGTGTGCGGCGGTAGCAATTCAAAATCAAGCGGGCGTTCTGGCTGTGAGATGATGATTGAAACGTTTTAACAGACTGCCAATAATGTCGCCCGCCTGATCGAAATTATGGCCATCGAAGTCTGGCGGCGAATGACATGGCAGCTTCTCACTCACGAAGATCGCAACGCGGCTTTACTTTGATCGAATTGCTGGTCGTGATTGCGATCATAGCCATTCTGATTGCGCTGTTGCTTCCGGCGGTCCAGTCCGCTCGCGAGTCGGCGCGACGAACGCAGTGCCGCAACAACCTGAAACAAATCGGGATCGCGCTACACGGCTATCATGGCACGCACAACGTCTTTCCGATGGGGTATCACTGGCCGCTGGGAACCGGATGGACGTACCACCTGCTGCCGTATTTGGATCAAGGTCCGTTGTACAATTCTTTTGCCGTCAGAACACCGACAACGTTGACAACATCAATCTGGCAAACCGGCGCACCGGAAGCCGCGTTGGGAAAACTACTGCCGGTCTTTCGTTGTCCGTCGAGCGGCTCACCGGAAGCCGTTGAGAACGTCAACAACATCGAACGGCGAGTCCCTTGTGACTACGTCGCCTGCGCGTCGGGCGCTCGTACGACCGACTCATCGACCAGCGTCAACGGTATCGGCGTCGAGAACATCGACGGCATGTTCTTCCGCATTAGCAGCGTTCGAATCGGCGATATTCGAGACGGAACCAGCAAGACCATCGGCGTTGGTGAGACATTGTATGAGTCATCTGAGATCGACCACTGGTCCATCGGCTCGGACGACATGGGCCGTAACAACACGCCGAACACGGCCGATGCCTCGGAGTTTCTCGGTTCGCTGGGAGTAGCGATGAATCTGCTCGATGATGGCAGCAGCACCGATGCTTTGGAAATTTCGTTTAAGAGTCGGCATTCAACAGGCGTGCAATTCCTGTTTATGGATGGCGCGGTGCGACTACTGTCCATCAACGTGGATACCAACATTCGGAAAGCCCTGGGCACTCGCCGAGGAGGCGAGGTGGTCAACGAGTTTTGATTGCGGGACGTATCACGCCTTAATAAACCCCGATAGACTCCGCCTGTCGTTAGTCTTCAATCCAGCGATCCCAACGAGTTTGTCTCGGTAGTTACCGGGCTTCTGCACTACGTCGTGATTTCGAGCGAACTGCAGCCTAGTGCATAAGCCCGAATCCACCGAGGCAAGCTCGGTGGGGTTGAGGCCGTCGCTGGATTGAGGATCCGTTCTCGGCACAACCAAATGCTGTGCCGTAGTACGACCACAGGAGATGATGACTTGGCCGGACTCTTTGATCGTCACGAAACCCAGCACCTCGATTCTGCGAAGCCACTGGCGGCGCGGATGCGACCACGCACGCTCGATGAGTTCACAGGGCAACAACATTTCCTCGGCGAAGGAAAATTGCTGCGCCGGATGTTGCAGTCAGATCGAGTCAGTTCGGTGATCTTTTACGGACCACCAGGAACCGGCAAGACATCGCTTGCGGAGATTATTGCATCGCACACGAAGTCGGTCTTTGCTTCGTTGAACGCCGCGTCTGTCGGTGTGAAAGAACTGCGAGAAGTGCTCGAAGCGGCTCGCGCGCGGCTGAAGTCTGGTGGCCAACGAACGCTGCTGTTCGTCGATGAACTGCATCATTTCAACAAGACCCAGCAAGATGTGATGTTGCCCGATGTCGAATCGGGGGTCGTGCGATTGATCGGTGCAACAACCTCGAATCCGTTCTTTGCATTGGTCTCGCCGTTGGTTAGCCGCAGTCAGGTGTTCGAGTTTCGGTCGCTCTCGCGTGAGGATGTACTTGGTCTGATGCAGCGGGCGTTGTCCGACCGCGAACGCGGCCTCGGCCAGCATCAAGTCACCGTTACCAACGAGGCGTTGTCGTTCCTCGCCGAAGTCTGCGACGGCGACGCGCGGCGAGCACTCAACGCGCTGGAGATCGCGGTGTTGAGCGTTGCCACTCACC
>JAPLNX010000007.1 GCA_026400935.1 Planctomycetia bacterium
GCCACGATTTGTCCAGACCTAAAAGGTCTCCATAATGCTGAGGTAATGTTTGCATCCGAAAACTCTAATCCCAACCTTCAATTTTCAAAAATCAAATTCATAGCAAAAATCCACTCCACCCACTAAATTCCGAGAAGAACCGGCAAAGTTGAACCCCGGCAAGACCTGGCTGTTGGTGAAGGCACTGCTACCCGTGGGGACGCGTGCCTGCGGGAAGATCGCCATTTCGGGGAGCCACCCGGATTGTTCGGTGAGAGCGAGCTTAGCTCCGACATACAAATCGTCGCTGCCGCTGAAGCGAGTGGACGGGCCGCCGGGGATACGCGATTGCTCGACCAAATACGTGTAGCCCAATCGAAACTCAAACCATTCGGCAAAGACACCGGCCCGCAGCAGCGGTTCGCCAAACGAATGCGTCTGGACCACCGAGCCGTTGTTGCTGTCTCGAAAATACGTATACCCCGTTTCGAGCTGTACTCGTCCAAGTCCCACCAAGTTGCTGGCTTCGCTGAAGTGCGGCCGGTCGGTGACGATCTTGTCTTCGTGCTCTTCTTCCTCAGGCTCGGCCGACTCGTTCGACCAGCGGAAGAGCGTCTTTGGCGACTTGATGTCTTGCGCGACGACCGTTCGCAACGGCCATAAGCTCACGACCACGAAGAAAATCGAGGCGATCCGAGTGAACAGAAAAGGATGATCGGGAAAGTTCATGCCTTAGAGATCGGCTCGCGACTCAATTTTGAATCATCGAAATGTCAGTGAAATCCCGCGTGACGGGAAGATCACAAGACTCCCAATGGCTGGCCATGACGCGATCAGTCTCGGTTGTCAGCTTTGGAAAATGACATAATACTGCTTGAAAACTTGTGATTTCATGAAATGAAACTTGATGTTTTGACGATTCAAAACAATAATAATCACCCTTACAAAATCTGCCTGCTGAACTTTTCCAAAGGAAGCCCTGCGATGTCTCGGCCACGAGGTTTCACTTTGATCGAGCTGTTGGTTGTGATCGCCATCATCGGAATTCTGGTGTCGCTGTTACTCCCGTCGGTGCAGCAAGCTCGCGAGTCGGCGCGGCGGACTCAGTGTCGCAATAACCTCAAGCAAATCGGCGCGGCGTTGCACAACTACCACGACACGAATCGCGTCTTTCCGCCGGCCTATGTGGGGGCTGTCGGGACTTCCGGAACGGCGTTCGGTATTTCCTATCCCGACGACAACAGCAACGGTCCCTCGGGATTCGCCTGGGGAACGCTGCTCCTGCCCCAACTGGATCAAACCCCGCTTTACAAGAGCCTGGACTTTTCGTTGCCCTGTTGGGCACCGGCTCACACGCAGGCTGCGAAGACGAAGCTGACCGCTTTTTTGTGTCCTTCCGCGACTGGCGGCAGCGACGGGTTTGCCGTCGAACGTTGGACGACCGGTTCGTCGGCCGCGCCGTCCAACCCCGTTCCGTTTACTCCCGCGCTGTTCTTCGCCCACGCGCACTACGTCACGAACGCTGGAATTCATCAGCCGTGGGGCCGAGCGCCCGCCTATTCCAACGACTTCGCCCTGCCGGAGCCGATTTCGGGAACGGGAACTTCCGTGGTTCAGGAAGGTCCGTTTTATCGCAATTCGCGCATCGGGACGGCCAACGTCTCCGACGGATTGTCGAGCACCGTGTTTATCGGCGAGCACAGCTCTTGCCTGAGTAACAAGACTTGGTTCGGGACCGTCCCGTATGCGGCCACGTGTCCCAAGCCCGGTTGGCCGTCCGAATGCAACAGCGCGGGTTGTCTGGTCGGAGCCCACAGCGGACCCGACACGCACGATCATCCGCAGGTCATCATTCACGCTCCCAATCATCCGTTCGGACACACCGACGAGATGTATTCCGAGCACAACGGCGGAGCGAACATTCTTTTTGGCGATGGCTCCGTGAGGTTCATCTCGCAGTTCATCAACGGTTTCACGTGGGTCGGCCTGAGCACTCGCAACGGCCAGGAAGCGGTGGGGGATTTCTAATGCGAAATGATACGTCCGACAAAAATCGTGGAGCACGTTTTCAACGTGCTCGAAACGCTTTGATTCGGGCACGTTGGAAGCGTGCCCCACGTTTGCCTTCATGGGGACGCCGGCTCTTCATCGCCTCGTTGTTGTGTGCGGCCTCGCTGCTGTTTCTGAGCGGTTGCCATGCCGTGCCTCAAGTTCTCGGCGATGAAGCGGTCTTCAAGGAATTGGACGCGCTGTACACGGCAGTCACCTCCCAACGCCGCAACCTCGTGGATGACTGCCGCGGACGTCTGACAAAACTGCACGCGGAAGAACGATTGTCCGACGCGGGATTTTCGGTGGTGACCAAGATCATCACGAAGACCGAGCAGAACGAATGGGCTGACGCCGCTCAGCATTTGTACGACTTCATGCGAGCGCAACGCAAAACGAAGCAGTCCACGTGAGCAACACGCTCGCCGCGGAGTGCCCGTTTCATTTCTGGACAGGGCGATCAGCGATTCGCGTCGGCGGAAACGCGATAGGCAAATCGTTGATAGAGCGCCGGCAGAACGACGAGCGTGAAGAGTGTGCTGGTGATGACTCCGCCGATGACGACGGTGGCCAAGGGGCGTTGAACTTCGGCACCGGCTCCGCTGCTGGTGGCCATCGGGACGAAGCCGACGCTCGCCACCAGCGCGGTCATCAGGATCGTCCGCAACGATTCGATGCCGGAATGCTGAATCGCGTCGATCAGAGATGAGCCTTCATTTCGAGCGGCGCGGATCGCGGAGACCAGGACCATGCTGTTGAGAACCGAGAGGCCCGACAGCGTGATGAAGCCGACGGCGGCGGAGATCGACAGCGGCATCTCTCGCGCGGAGAGAGCGGCGATGCCGCCGATGCAGGCGAACGGGACGCTGGCGAAAGTCACCGTCGTGTCGAACTTCGAACGAAAGCTGAAGAACAGCAGCACGACGATTAGCGACAACGCCAGCGGCACGACGATCGTTAACCGCTTTTGAGCGCGCTGCATGTTCTCGAACTGTCCGCCCCAGTTGATGCGGTAGCCTTCCGGCATCGGCACTTCG
Organism: Planctomycetia bacterium; assembly: GCA_026400935.1. Classification (GTDB taxonomy): domain Bacteria; phylum Planctomycetota; class Planctomycetia; order Planctomycetales; family Planctomycetaceae; genus SXKJ01. Next base: position 3,066 of record JAPLNX010000007.1, read on the forward strand.
TCGGCGATGCGTTGCTGAGCCTCGTACACGAAGCTGCCGATGTCACGGCCGCGGACGTTGCATTGAATCGTCACGCGGCGCTGGCTCCATTCGCGCGAGATCAGCCGCGGGCCGTCGACCATGCGGAAGTCGGCGAGACGCGACAGCGGCACGCGTTCGCCGTTCGGAGCGGCGATCACGATTTGGCCGATCTCTTCCATATTCTCGCGGAATTGGTCGGGCAGCCGGACGGTTAGCGGGAAACGGAGTTGTCCTTCGACAACCTCACCCATCGGTTTCGCACCGAGCGATTCGACGACGTCCAAGACTTTCTGAGCGACGATGCCGTATCGCGCGATCTGGTCTTGCTTGATTGCCACTTGCAGAATCGGTTGTCCCAACGCCTGCTCGGTCGCGAGGTCCGCGCAGCCGTCAATCTCTGTCAGCACCCCTTCCAGTTTTCGCGCGGTGGCGATTAATTGTTGAAAGTCGCTGCCGAACAATTTGAGCGCGACGTCGGCTCGAACGCCGGAGACCATTTCGTTGACGCGCTGCTCGATCGGCTGCGTGAACCAGATCGTCTGGCCGGGGAAGTCTTGGAATTCTTGCTCCATCAACAGGACGAGATCGGCTTGCGTTTTGGCTTTCGTCCAAGTTTCGCGCGGGTGCAGTGTGATGAAGAGGTCGGTCATCTCGACCGTGCTGGCGTCGGTGGGAATCTCTGGCGAGCCGACACGACTCCAGCAAAGTGCGACTTCGTCCGGGAATTTGTCGAGCAGGATCTTCTGCATCCGGTCGTTCAGACGCAGCGATTCCTGCAAGCTGGTCCCCGGCGGACGAGTGATGCCGATCACGATCGCTCCCTCGGACAGACGCGGGACGAACTCCGTTCCCAAGCGAGTCGCCTGCCAACCGGCGAAGCCGAGCGCGGCGAGCGACGCCAGCAGCACGAGCATCGGCACTCGCACAAAGAGTCGCAGCAGCCGCGAATAGACGCCCTTCGCGAGCCGCACCACCAAGACATCTTCTTCGTGAATTTGCTTCGGCAGAAAGAGGCTGGCCAACACGGGAGTGACCGTCAGCGAACAGATCAGCGATCCGATCAAAATGAAGATCACGGTCAGCGCCATCGGCCGGAACATTTTTCCTTCGACACCTTCCAGCGTCAGGATCGGCAGGTAGACGATCATGATGATGAGTTGGCCGAAGACCGTCGGCGTGCGGACTTCGATGGACGCATCGCGAATGTGACGCAGCCGCTCGGAGGCGGTCAGCGGTCCCGCGTGGCCGAGCCGCTTGACGATATTCTCGATGACGACCACCGAGCTATCGACGACCACTCCGAAGTCGATAGCGCCGAGGCTCAGCAGTGACGCGGCAATGCCGGTCGCCCACATGCCGCAGAAGCCGCACAGCATCGACAGCGGAATCGCGACCGCGCAGATCAAACCGGCTCGCAGATTGCCCAGGAAGATGTAGAGCAACAGCACGACCAGCGTCGCCCCTTCCAGCAGGTTGTTCTTGACCGTCGCGATGACGCGATCGACCAGCTCTGTGCGGTCATAGGCGGTGACGACGCGCACGTCATCCGGCAGCGTCTCGCGAACGAGATCAAACTCTTTCCGCATTCGCCGCGTCACTTCGTAACTGTTCTGTCCCATCAGCATGAAGCCCAGGCCGAGGACGACCTCACCTTGCTCCAGCCGCTCGGGGTTGTCGGGGTCACGCATCGCGGCGGTGACGGCTCCGCGGCGGATCGCGTGGCCGATCGCGACCTCGGCGATGTCGCGGACGCGAATTGGGACACCGTTCTTGGCCGTGATGACCATGTCGCAGATTTGCTCGACGTTGACCGTGCGGCCGAGTCCGTGGACGAGAATCATGTCGCCGGAATGTTCCATGCTGCCGCCGCCGACATTCGCATTGTTGTTTTGCACGGCGTGCATGACTTGCTCGAAGCTGAGGTCATGCTTGAGCAACAGCGTCGGATCGACGCGAACTTGGTACTGCTTCTCGAAGCCGCCCCACGAGTTGATCTCGGCGGTTCCCGTGACGATTCGCATGCGCGGCTTGACGGACCAGTCGTGCAACGTGCGCAGTTCGGTGAGACTCTTCGTGTCCGACGCGAGCGTGTATTGAAACACTTCCCCCAACCCGGTCGAAACCGGTCCCATCTGCGGCGGAGCGACACCCGGCGGCATCTGCACGGAACCGAGCCGCTCGAAGATCAACTGCCGAGCGAAGTAGATATCGACGCCGTCGCGAAACGTCACGACGACTTGCGACAGACCGAACAGCGAGATCGACCGAACCTCTTCCAGCCCCGGCAGGCCGCTCATCGCCATCTCGATCGGGAACGTGATCTGCCGTTCGATTTCTTCCGGCACGAGCGACGTGGCGTAAGCGTTGATCTGCACTTGCACCGGAGTCGTATCCGGGAAGGCATCCACATTCAGCGCCCGCAGCGAAAGGACACCCGCGACTGTCAGCACCAACATGCCGACAAGCACGGCCCATCGACGTTGCAAAGCCGCGGAGATCAGTCGTTCCAACATGAAGTCACTTGAAGGTTGTTGCGCAGGCGAGCGGGGCGGCGTCAGCCCAATGGCACTTACTTTAAAAGACACTTGAGTTTGGCACGGCGTTTGCGCCCGGGAGAAAGACCTCTTGGAAGGGAGTCATTCTGGCATAGCGGCGAGAAAAAAGGTTGAGGTTGCGGTCGATCCTGCGCGGGATGCGGAGTTTGATCGGGCGTTTGAATTGTTGCGTGATCTCGTGGATTGGTCGGCGGTCGATCAACAGTTCCCCGTGCGCGGGAATGCGGTCTACAC
>JAPLNX010000286.1 GCA_026400935.1 Planctomycetia bacterium
ACCTGACCACCGCCCATGCACTGGCCGTTCAATCCTCTCGCAGGTAAGACCATCAACCGGAGAGCCGGATGCGGGAAACCCGCCCGTCCGGTTCGGAGGGAGGGGCGACCGAAATCAATCGGTCGTTCCTACCCCTATCTTAGGGGAGACGAGACCATGCGAGCGTGGATCGAGCCGTTGGGTTGGATGCTGGTGCATAGCGTGTGGTTGATTTCGGTCATCGTCGGCGTGACGGCGGTTCTGCTAAACATGTTGCGGCGGCGGTCGGCGAATGCTCGGTATTTGGTCGGGTGCGTCGCGCTGGTGTTGTCGGTGGGCGTGCTGCCGAGTGTCTTTGCGTGGGTGACGGCTCAGCCGTATGAAGTTCCGCAGCCGGTTGTGGTCGGTAAAAAAGAAATCGACGACAACGTGAATGATGCCGTCGCCTGGGATGGGGCGGGGCAGAGTTTTCGCATTGTTGCTGATCCCGATTTCGCATCGCAACCAGTGATGTCGGAGGGTCAACGAATCACGGGGAATGAACCACGGACGACGCCAACAGAACGGGCGAGTCTCGTCGAATCGACAGCTCGATCAGCGGTTGAAGAGCCGACCACTTTGCAGCGTCTCGAAGCGCGATTGCGTCCGCATCTGGCATGGTTGGTGAGCGGTTGGTTGGCGGGAGTTTGTTTGTTGTCGTTGCGGCCGTTGATCGGTTGGCATGCGACGTGGCGATTGCGGCGAGTCGGTGTGTCTGAGGTTCCTGAATCTGTCTCGGTGATGCTGAACCATTTGGCCGAACGGCTTGGTTTGCGGCGCGTCACGAAGATCTTTCAATCGAGTCTCGTCCGCATCCCGTGCGTGGTCGGGGCGTTCAAGCCGGTGATTTTGTTGCCGGCGAGCGTGCTCATCGGGCTGTCGCCGGAGCAACTCGAAGCGGTCCTCGCGCATGAGTTGGCCCATGTTCGGCGACATGATTTTCTCGTCAACGCTTTGCAGACGTTGGCCGAGACGTTGCTGTTTTATCACCCGCCAATTTGGTGGTTGTCTCGCCGGGTTCGGCAGGAGCGCGAGCATTGCTGCGATGACTTGGCGATCTCGGTCTGTGGCGATGTGGCGGGATACGCGCGGATGTTGGTGTCGATCGAGGGACTGCGTGCTCGTGTGCCGCAGAAGTCGATGGCGGCGGGCGGCGGTTCGCTGGTCGAACGGATTCGACGGTTGTTGCCTTCGTCAGAACAAACTCGATCGCCGTGGATGACGGGGATCGTGGTGGTGGCGACGTTGATGGTGTTGGTCGGTTCGTGGCAATGGACCGTGGGGCAGGTTTCCAACCTGCCAAAGAATGAGGTTGCCGAAGTAAAAGACTCGTCAGACATCACAGATCAAGCGGTTGAAACTGCAAGAGCCGGGCAGGTTGAGCACGTGCCCCACAAAGACTGGCCGCAGTGGGGACGAACGTCGCAGCGGAATAATGTGGCGGACGGGCCGTTGCCGCTCGAATGGGATCTTAAAAATGGGACGAACATTGTTTGGCAGGCGAAGCTTGGAACCTCGACGTACTCATCGCCGATTATTTCGGGAGGCAAGGTCTTCATCGGGACAAACAACGGAGCGGGACTCAATCCAGCTCACCCGAAGGACAAGGACATGTCATGTCTCGTCTGCTTTGACGAAGCGACGGGAAAGTTCTTGTGGCAGTACGCGAGCGAAAAACTTTCCGTGGGTCGTGTGCATGACTGGCCGATGATCGGGCTCTGTTCGACGGCGTTTGTGGACGGCGATCGGGTGTGGGTGGTGACGAATCGCTGCGAAGTCATTTGTCTCGACTTGAACGGTTTTCGTGATGAAGAGAACGACGGACCGTTCGTTGATGAGCCATCGAAAACGGAGATCGACGCTGATGTGATTTGGAAGTTCGACATTTTCGGCGAGCTGGGTGTCCGACCGCTGCATCAGTCGGTGTCGAGCATCACGCAGGTTGATGGTGTGTTGCTGCTCAACACGTCGAATGGGCCGGACGAGTCGCATGTGAAAATTCCGGCTCCCAACGCGCCGAACTTCTTGGCTCTGGACGCGACCACCGGCCGAGTGATTTGGAAAGACAACTCAGCGGGCGAGTCGATCGTGGTCGGTGGAAGTTCCTGTTCGTGTTCGGGAGCGTCGCCGTCTGTCGCCACGCTGGGCGGAGTGACGCAGGCGATCTTCACCGGCAAAGAAGGTTGGGTTTACGGCTACGACTTCGCCGATTTGAAGCTCGGCAAGACCCATTTTCCGCACCCTTGTAAAATAGCATAGAGAACAGACTGGCGCTATCCGCCAGCGGTCGCTAAACATCGCGTATGGACTGGACTTGGTATGGAAAACACACCGACGTCGAAGGCGCGGCGATGGGGAGCCTCGCTG
>JAPLNX010000045.1 GCA_026400935.1 Planctomycetia bacterium
GCGCGCGTGTTCGCCTCACGCGACAGCGGCGCGACTTGGGAACTGATCGCGACCAACAATAGCACGCTGGATTCGGAATTGGCGAAGTACTTGTCCCACTCGTCCAGCTACTTCCAATCCACGCTGGTCCAAGAACTGTTCGACACCGACCAATGGCGCCAGGCCCGTGTGGATCTGTCGACCTTCGCGGGTGCAGCGACCGTTTCCTTCCGCTTCGATTTCGCCACTGCCGGTAAGATCGGCGAGGCGATCGATCCCGCCGCCGCGACGCTGCCCAGTGAGGAGTTCGGGGCATTTTCCGCCGAGTTAGGTGACGACGTCGATGAGTCGGCGCAACGCGCCACGAACAACCTGTTCGAGGGTTTCTACGTCGATGACATCATCGTCGGCTTTGCCGAGCGTGGCGAGTTGGTGACTAACGCGCCCCTGGACACGACGACGTTCGACAACCTGTATTCCGGTTTCGCGGGCGGTCGCGCCAACATCAACAACCTGTCACCCGCACCGACGCCCATTACGACCGGCTCGTATCAGTTTGAAATCCGTCGTGGCACGGAATACGCCGCCAAGAGTGACCCCGCGAAACCCAGAGGTGACATCGCCGTTAATCAGACTTTCGATACGAACTCCCCGTTGATTGTGAGTGCGGTCGGGCAGCAAGCGCCGTTGACCGAGAATTTCGACCCGACGGAATTTGCGAACGATCCGAATTTTCAACCGGCCACAGGGAGCAACGCGGATTGGTTCCAGACTGCCGTCGGCAGCTATCCGACCGGAGGTTCTGCTCCGAACGCCCTCCGTTCGGGAGTGATTACTGCTGGCCAGAAATCCGGAGTGCAACTGACGATCGCGACGGGGGCAGGGACGATCGCATTCGTTGCGGCAGTCGACGCGGCGAACTTCTCGACCGCTTTGTTCTTGGGTAACCCTGTCCCAGACACGAGAACCTTTAATGGATTGAAGTTTTTGATCGATGGCGTTGAGCAACAGTTTGTCATTTCGGGGACCGCGGTTCCGAATGTTCCGGGATTGTTTGATGGCGGTGCTGGCCAGGCGGATGGATTTATTCTTCCCGGAACGGGCACGACCACGCCCGTGTTTGTCCCCCTGTCGTTTGCTATCACGGCCGGCACTCACGTTTTCGAGTGGCAATATGTAAAGGGTGTGAACGCAGGAACGTTTAGGGCGGACGCCGCCTTCATCGACGACCTCTTCATTCCGCTGCCTGAAAACAAACCTTTGCTCGGTGACCAAAACGTCGATCGTGAGCAAGGAATGTTGGTGCTCGAAGGGAACTTCATCCGCAACGTCAGTGGCACTGGCATCATCATTGAGCCGGGCAACCGTGACACCGGCGGTGCTGCTCCGACAAACCTGCCCTACGGCGGAGCTGTGCGACAAACGCCAGTACTCAACAACACCGAGCGGTTGGTGACACACGCGGCGCTAATTAACAACGTCATCACGAATTTCGGCACCGCTGGCATCCGTTTCAGCGGCGACAACACGGCGGCGGCTGATCCGTTGTCGGCCGTCCCGATGGGCAAGCTGATTAACAACACGATTTATGGCGGCAGCAGTCTCACCGGCGGAATAGCCATCGCGGGGACGGGCATCATCGTCAGCAACAATGCCAGCCCGACATTGATCAACAACATCGTGGCCAACACGGCGCTGGGGATTTCCGTGGACGGAACCTCCGGAACCACAGACATCAGCACCACGTTGTTCCAGAATAACACCAACAATGGCACAACCGGTAACAGTGCAATCATTAATAATGGCAACACGTCGCCGTTGTTCGTGAATCCCGCCGTTGGCAACTTTTACTTGGCCGCAGGAACCGCGCTGAATGCCAACGAGGCGATTGACGCCTCGCTCAACCAGCGGTTTGCTCGGCCCAATTACACAGCGATCACCAGCCCTTTGGGAATTCCACCCGATCCGAATCCGTTGGACGCGGTCATTCCCGGCCAGGACCAGTTCGCTCCGAACATCGACCGGTACGGTCAGATTCGCCGCGACGATCCCAGCACGAACAACGCATTGGGCATTTTCCGAGACATCGGCGGTATTGAACGATCCGACTTCGACGGCCCGACCGCGAACCTCACCACGCCGCTGGACAATGGCGCGCAGGATCTGGAACCGACGATCTTGACCGTCGTGTCGATCGATAACCCGGCGTTGTTCACGCAATTCATCGTGACTCTGTTGGATATCGACAACACCAGCGGGGTCAACGGAATTGGCGTGGACGACACGCTGGCTTCCTTGACCTCCGGTTCGGCCTTCACCATCACGCAAACCGACATCGCTGGCACGCGAGTGTTGGTCTCCGGCACCGATTACACCTATGCCTACAACGCCAACACCAACGAAGCGATCTTCACCTCGCTGACCGTGTTCCCGTCCGAGGCGCGATACAACATTCGCGTGGAAAATGATCCGCTCGATCCGGACGCCGTTTTCGACTTGGCAAATAACGTGCTTCAGGAGAACCAAACCGACGGCAGCACGCAGTTCGATATTCTGGTGACCAACGGGCTCAACGACGCCCCGGCGATCGTCATTCCCGTCACTCCTGCCTTGCGAACCACTCAGGAGGACACCGCCATTACGCTGTCGGTGGTAAATGGCAACGCCATCGTCATCAGCGATCCGGATTCGTTCCTGAACAATGGCGATATCCAGGTCACGCTGATGGCGACCAACGGCACGTTGGCTTTGCCGGGGACACCGGCGTCACTCGGTCTGACGCCGACCTTCAGCGACATCTATGGAACCGAAGACTACAACGGTGCCGATGGCACATTGGTCATTCGCGGTACACTCAGCGAGGTCAATGCCGCACTCAATGGTCTGATCTTCACGCCGGGTTCGAACGTCAATGACCCGCTGGGAACCGGAATTTCTCCAAACGACGATATCAAGCTGACGATCACAACCAATGACTTGGGCAACTACTGGGTCAACCCAGCCACCGGCTTGCAAGATTCACCGCAGACCGATACCGACGTGTTGCACTTCATTGTCAGCCCAGTGAATGACGAACCGACCTTCACACTGCCAGCCACGTTCACCGTCGATGAAGACGAGGATTCGGATGGCGATGGCTTCTCGATCGCGAACCTGGGAACCGGATTTATTACCAGCTTCGTGCCCGGCCCTGTGACAGCGGACGACGAATCGACTCAAACTCCCACTTACAACGTCGCCCCCGCCGCCGGCAATGCCGCGGCAGCGGCAGCCCTATTTGCCAGCGGCCCATCCATCAACGCCAGTGGGAATTTAGTCTTCACCCTGAACGCCAACGCCAGCGGTTCAGCGATCTTCAACATTTTTGTGACGGATAGTGGTTTGGCCGCGCCAGCACCAAACGACAATCAGAGTGTGACCAAGCAATTCACGATCACCGTGAGCCCGGTCAACGACGAGCCGACGTTTGGTCCGTTGTTGCTGACGTCGCACACGTCGAATGAAGATGCGGGAGCGCAAGGTGGTGCGGGAACGATCCATATCATCAATCCGGCGACCTTTGCTCCAGGGGGTGGAGCCGATGAAGCGTCGCAAACGCTCGCGGGCTTCTCGGTCACGGTGACTGGCGGCACGACGGGTGACTTCCCGTTGGGATCGTTCTTCAGCGTGGCACCTGCGGTCGATATCAGCGGAAATTTGACGTACACGGTCGCGCCCAACGTGAACGGCACTGTGACTTTGGCGATTTCGGCATTGGACAGCGGTTTGGCCGCTCCGGCTCCGAACGACAACGTGAGTGCCCCGCAGACCTTCACGATCACCGTCAATGCGGTGAACGATAAGCCGAGCGTGGCGGTTCCCAACTTCCACAACGTGCCCTCGGGATCGCAGGCGCTCGCACAGGCCCCTGGCCAAACGGCCGGAGTTTTCGCGGTGCCGACGTTCGGTCCAGTGACCGCGTTGGACGAAGTTCCGGGTGGTGTGCAGCAGTCGGTTTCTAACTACATCATGTCGAACCCGTTGACGTTGTTTGGCAACTTGAGCTTTGTGGGCGGGGTCAATCCGACCATCAACACGTCGAACGGCAATCTGACTTACACGACGGCACCGGGTGCGGCGACGACTGGGATCGCGGCGGTGACGGTGACGATTCAGGACAATGGCGGGACGGCCTTCAGCGGTGTGGATACCGGCGATGCGGTTGATTTCTA
>JAPLNX010000316.1 GCA_026400935.1 Planctomycetia bacterium
ATCGGTGAGTCCCTCCCATGAAGTTCAAATCGCATCCAATGGCTTCGGCCGAAATGGATATGACTCCGATGATGGATGTCACGTTCCAGTTGATCGCGTTCTTCATGATGGTCACGAACTTTGAACAGACTCAGGCGGACGAACGAGTACGGCTCGCTGCTGATGCGTTAGCGAAGCCGCCCGAAGTCAAACTGGCTCATGAATTAGTCATCAACATCGGATATCGCCGAGGTAAGGACGGCAGCAAGCTCGACGAGTCGCCGTTTGTGTTTGTCCCCGGCGAGGAACTGCGGATTCCAGACTTTCGCAATCGGCTCAAGCAAGAAGCTCAGCTCTATCAAGTGAAAGAGGTCAAGCTGGAGGATGTCACCGTCGTGATTCGCGCGGACGCCGATGTTCCAGCGGGCCAAATTCAGGAATTCATACAAATGTCCCAAGAAGCGAAGTTTGAAAAATTCGCCTTGAAAGCCAAGCAGACAACGGAGTGATCTCTTGAAATTCAAACAGCAAGAACCCGCCAATTTGCAGCAGCAGACAACGCCGATGATCGACGTCACGTTTCAACTGCTGACGTTCTTCATGATGACGTTGAAGATCTCGTCGCCCGAAGGTGATTTTAACATCAACATGCCTCCAGCCGGCGCGGGAGCGGCTGTCGTGGATCAACTCTTTCCGGACATCAAAGTCCGCTTGATCGCGAATGCTAACGGCGACTTGGCGAACTTGCGTTTGGGTGAGAGAAGCTTGGGTAATGACGCGAGTTGCTTTCAGCGGCTCAATGACGAAATCCTGCAACTGATTGGTCAGCCGGGAGCTGCACGCGTGAAGGAACTTGAAGTCGAAATCGACGCGGACTACAACCTGCACTTCGAGAACGTCGTGAAAACCATCGGGGCCTGCTCTGGACGTCTGGGTAAAGATGGCAAGACGGTGATTCGGTATCTGGAAAAAATCAAGTTTGCACAGCCTCGCAAGAATCCGGATGTGTAAGTGTTTTTATACCTCACGCGGTCTTGAATCAGATGTTTAACCGCAAGCCGCAAGCACGTGCGTTTTGAAACGCGCGTGCCTGCGGCTTGCGGTTAAACGATCGGACAAAAAACATCTCCCCGAAGACCGTGTGAGGTATATAAACCAGAAACGTGAGTGAGCGTGGACGCACTCGTTCGCAGCTTGGGGTTACTGATCCATGAAAGCAGATAAATGATCGCGCTCATCGCTCACGACCAAAAGAAAACCGACATGCTGGAGTTCGTCCGCGCTCACGTAGACTTCTTCCGCCAGCAGGAATTGGTTGCGACCGGCAACACCGGCAAGCTGTTGTCGGAACAGCTTGGGCTCACGATTGAGCGTGTGACTCACGGTCCGTTCGGTGGCGACCTGATCATCGGCGGACGTGTGGCGGAAGGACTTGTTCAAGCAGTGTTGTTCTTTCGCGATCCACTGACCGCGCAACCGCACGAACCGGACGTCTCAGCGTTGATGCGTGTCTGCGACGTCCATTCGATCCCGCTGGCCACGAACCGCGCGACTGCCGAAGCGGTCGTCCGCGCGTTTCAAGTGGATTCGTTTCGGGAGCGGTTGCAGGGTTGGAAAGAAGAGAATGACTGACGCCTCTCAACTCGTAGCCCCAGCGGTGTCTCCAACCAAGACGCGTTTAGCTTGGAAACGTAGGCTAATTGTGTTCGTGGCCATTTGCGGAGTCTCTGTTGTCCTAATTTTTGCCTGCGGTTGGGCCTATCTACGACATCTTTACCCCTATGGATATGGCCATAGTTGCGACAAGCAATTGATGGCGGAGATGCTGAATTACGCTGACCTTCATGAGGGATGGTTTCCTAAAGCAAAGGCCGGAGGTCCGGCTGCTTCATTGACGCTATTGCATCGAGATAATCCAAATGTCGGTGCAGAAATTTTGCGCGGTAAGACCGCACCGTATGACGTCGTACAAGCCAAGCTTGATCGTGGTGAATACTTGATGGAGAAGGATGTCGGCTGCTGGGAGTACGTCGAAGGACTGCACAAGAATGACGACGGTCGCTTGGCTTTGTTCTGGGATAAGCTCGGACTTGGGCACAGTGGTGAGCGTCAAACACCGCCAGAGCATATTGTTTGGTTTGTCAGCGGAAGTAAGGAAAGCATCACCGAGGATCAATGGCCGCAATTCCTCGCCGAACAAGAACGGTTGAGAGCGGAGGTCTTCACACAACGGACTGCCGCGAAGCCGACTGAGTGATGTGCGGCGCATGACGGTGTTCGACCAGCGTCCCCGGTGAAGCAGTGTCCTCAACGATCGACTGCGACTTCGATAGACTCACCACAATCCCGATGGCGACCAAGTTGATCACCAGATTGCTGCCGCCATAGCTGATCAAGGGATGCGAGATTCCTTTCGTCGGCAACATAGACGTGACCACGGCCACGTTGATCGCTGCTTGCAGAACCATTTGGCTCAGCAGCGTGACGCCGACCAAGAACTCAAAACTACGTCGATCATGTTTGCGGAACAGTTCCAAGCCTGTGATGAAGAAGCCTGCCCACAGCAGAATCAGGCCGAGCGAACCAACCAACCCCAGTTCCTCACCGACGACGGCGATGACGAAGTCAGTATTCGCTTCCGGCAAGAAGCTCAACTTCTGCCAGCCTTTTCCTAGACCAACTCCCATCAAGCCACCGGAGCCCATCGACAGTAACGATTGTTTGACGTGGTAGCTCGCACGTTCGATGTCGGTCCAGGTCGCCATGAAATCGGTGATCCTTTGCCACTGATACGGCTTGAGCGTCAAGGCGACCCCCGCCGCCGGAACGAGACCGAGTGCGAAGTTGCGAATTGGCCATCCGGCTAAAAACAACAACATGCCGCTCGACATCGCTAGAAAAACGGCCGTCCCCAAGTCAGGCTGCTTAAGGACCAATGGCATCACCACCGCGATCGGTAGCACAAACGGAATCGTTCCTGCGAACCAGCGATGTAGACTCGTTCGTCGCTTTACGGCCATCGCCCCCAGAAGCATGGGCAACGTGATTTTCGCCAACTCAGATGGTTGCATTTGCAGCGGCCCGAAGCGCAACCAGCGTTGTGCTCCGTTAACACGAGTCCCCACTCCTGGAACCAAAACGAGAACTACAAAGCCTAGCGTCCCGACAAAAAACCACGGAGCCGCTCGCCGCCAAAACTGCGACGGTACGAACGAGCACAAGCCCCCGGCGAGAACACCGACAACGAGATGAATCAAGTGCCGCGAGAGATAAATTTGCTCGAACTCAGTCGGCTTCGATGTAATGCTGGCGCTATAGACCATCAAGACGCCGAAGCCGAGCAGCACGCAAGCCAGCGACACAAAGAGGTTTCGTTCCGAGTTCACGAGCGACTCACTACATCGAACGGCACAACTGACAAACGGAGCAACTATCAACGTGCTCTTGAATCGACAGGAAGGGAACGGAGGCTCAACCGGAACTCTGACCTAACCGGCTGTGCGTTCTGAAGCGACCAGGGCATTCTTGGTTCATCGTTCGTCAAAGCGAATCTCCAACGCGATCAATCCCCATAAGCCGTTCAACGACTCGGCCACTTGCTCGGACTTCACGTCCAATTCGACGCTCAATTCGTTGTGCAGCGCCAGCAACTGCGTGATCTCGAACTCGGCGGTCGGTGTTGTTCGGTCAATTGGTCCGAGGGTAAAGCCGTTGAGTCGGGCCAATCCCTCGCCACCGATGCCGTCAAATACAATCCAAACGTGTTCGTGAGGTTCGAGGTTCGTCGGCTGATTGAACTTCCTCCTGAACTCGGCCCGACCGGCATCTTCGCCAAAAATTGCCTCCCATGTGGTGGGCATGATGACGCGAATCAACGGTTCATCTCGATCCAAACGCCGCACCTCCCACGGGCCTTTCAGATGAATGCGATGTGCGGGCACCTCAAATACTCCTCAAAACAACCGGTCCAATCAGGAATGTCTGCCTCACCGGTCGGATCAACGTTGCCAAGTCTTCAAACGAATGATTGCATCGAAGAGTTTGTAGCGTTCGCGAGCGTACTCGCCGAGCTAGTTCAGCGTTTCTTGTGAGGTGTTCTACACAGTTGAACATTCGCAAATTGAGCGCTTGGGGGTTGCCGAACGGTAAGGATTTGATCGGGCGGAATTGGGTGTGCTCAGATTCTGGAAACGATCACATGCCAATTTTCTTCGCCGAATCTGCAGCTGCCAGCGTTTCAAGAAGCAGCGATCATGTTCAAACTAACTTTTACTTTTTCTCCCTCTGAATTCTTTGAGAGCATTCATCTGATGTGGTCTTCGCGTTTGTTTTGGCGACTGTTTTTGAGTTACTCCGCATTGACTGTTGCAGCGGGAATCGCGTTTGTCTTCATCTTTCAAGGAAGGCAACGCGAGGCGATTGAGGCGGAAATTCAAGAGCGACTGCGTGATGAAGCGATCGTCGTGCAAACTCTGGCGGAAGCCGCATGGGAGTCGCCCGACGCACCAGTCGAAGAGTTGCGAGCACTTTGGCAGCCAAAGCTGGAAGCACTTGGAAAAAAGATCGGAACTCGGTTAACCCTGATCCAAACCGACGGGACCGTCCTAGCCGATTCAGCGACTGACGCGCGGTTGCTGAAGAACCACCGTGATCGACCTGAGATCGAAAAAGCGGTCGAAGCCGGGGTCGCGTTCAAACATCGTTCGAGTCAGTCCGTTCATGAGGACTTTGAATACTGTGCAGTGCGAGTCGGAACTCGGGAGACTCCTCTTGGATTCGTGCGAATTGCGTTGCCGTGGACGCCGTTTGAAGCACGTTTAAAAGCGACCGCTCGATTCGTCGCTGGAACAACCGCGATCGTGACGTTACTCGCATTATTGGCAACATATTGGTTGGCTCGACGACTAGTCAGGCCGTTGGAAACGTTGACTCATGCTGCTCAAGCGATCGCAGCAGGAGATGTCAGTCAAGAAGTCCGAGTGCCAAATCGAGACGAGATTGGCATGTTGGCAGCAGCATTCAACACGATGAGCAACGAACTGACTCGACGCTGGGAACAGCTTCAGTCGAATCGCCGCGAACGGGACGAGAACAGCGAACTGATGGAGACCGTGCTCGGTTCGATGATCGAAGGAGTCATCGTGATCGATGCTCGGCAGCGAATCCTCTACGCCAATCCGGCGGCTGGTCCTTTGCTCGACGTCCCATCGTTTCGTGCGGCAGGGAGATCACTCTTTGAGGCCGCTCGGCATCCTCGCGTTCAAAAGGTGGTTGAAGAAGTTTTGTCAGGGCGAGTCTCCGAACGTGTTGAGTACGAAGTTCCGCGAACCAACGCGATTGTGGCTTTGATCGCGTCACCATTGCCGGGGGAGCCGCCCCCAGGCGCGGTTCTAGTTCTGCATGACGTCAGCCATTTGCGTCGGCTCGAGAATCTGCGGAGAGAGTTTGTCTCCAACGTTTCGCATGAATTGAAAACGCCTCTAACCACAATTCAGGCCTACACAGAAACACTGCTCGACGGCGCTGTCGATGACCCGAATATTAATCGCAAGTTCCTGGAACGAATTGATGAACAGGCTGATAGATTGCATCGGCTGATTCTCGATTTATTGAGTCTTGCGCGAATTGAATCCGCTGAGGAAGCCTACGAGCTGATGCCGATCGACGTGGCCGAATCGGTTCGCGTTTGCATCAACGAACATCAAGCCGTTGCCACTTCAAAGGGAGTTTCGTTGATCGTGGAACCGCCTGCAGAAGAGGTTGTTGTCTGGGCGGATGAAGAAGGGCTGCTGACTGTACTTAACAATTTAGTCGACAACGCAATTAAGTACACGGCCAGCGGCGGACGAGTCACTGTCCGGTGGCGCCCCGATGAGCGTCGCGTAGTTATTGAGGTGGAAGACACCGGTATTGGAATCCCTAAACAACATCAGTCCCGCGTCTTTGAACGCTTCTTCCGAGTAGACAAAGCCCGCTCACGCGAATTGGGCGGCACCGGACTGGGCCTGTCGATCGTCAAACACTGGGTCCAAGTTTTCGGCGGAACAGTCGAAGTCATCAGCGAATTGGGGCGGGGCAGCAGATTTGTCATCAGAACTCCACGCCGTTGAGTGTGTCGGGCAAGTTCTTGCAAATCAGTGGTCATGCAAGATCACAAAGCACGGCTACACGTCCCTGTCAGGCATTTACGCTATGGGTCTCGGGCCGCGTTGAGAACGCGATCGCCTGCCAATACAGTTCGCGCGATCAAACTTCACGAAACACTCACGAGAACTTCACATAACCTTAACGGAACGAACAAAGGGCGACGCATGTTTGGACTGCTACCCAAGAATTTGGAGTTTTTCGACTGCTTCGAGCGTGCTGCTCAGAACTCAGTGCATTGCGCCGAGTTATTGGCTGATCTCGCCAAGAGCGGAGAAATCGCGAATGTGGAAAGGATTGCGGCAATCATCGAATCGGAGCACGCCGGCGACAGAATCACCCACGAGACGTTGGACCGGCTCGAACAGACCTATATCACGCCCATCGATCGTGATGATATTCACCGGCTAATTACCCGCATTGACGACGTGGTTGATGCCACCGAAGCGGTGGCACAACGGATGATGTACTACAAGATTACGTCAATCAAAGAAGGTTTCCAAAATCAGTGCGGCGTGCTGGTCAAAGCCGCCAAGTCGATGGGTGAAGCTGTGACCGCACTGCGCTACATGAAAGATCGCGGCAAGAAGGCAGGTGTCTCGATCGAAAAACTGATCATCGCAGTGCATGCCGCTGAAGAAGAAGGAGACAGCATTCACCACAAATTTTTGGGGGAGCTGTTTGAAAGCGGGCTCGACGCTTTTCAAGTCATCAAATGGAAAGAGGTGTACGAGCTGGTTGAGCAAGCGATCGACTACTGCGACGACGTGGCCTGCATGGTTCATGGGATCGTGCTGAAGAACATGTAGTCGCCGTAGCGTGCTTCGTAATGCAGGCGGCTCGCCTGCGTTTTCTTCAGAGATTCGTAGCAGGCGAACGGCCTACCCTACGTTTTCAAATTGCAAGAGGTCGCATCTTGATTTCCACGCTCTCAGTGTTGCTTGTCATC
This sequence comes from Planctomycetia bacterium, assembly GCA_026400935.1. Taxonomy (GTDB): domain Bacteria; phylum Planctomycetota; class Planctomycetia; order Planctomycetales; family Planctomycetaceae; genus SXKJ01. The sequence continues at coordinate 7,073 of JAPLNX010000316.1, forward strand.
GTGATTGTGACGGCCCTTGTTTTTGATTTCGTGAACGGTTGGAACGATTCTGCCAATGCAATTGCAACTGTCGTGGCGACGCGTGTGATGTCACCGGGAGTGGCCGTCATGATGGCGGCAGCACTGAATCTCATCGGCGCAATGGTCGGAACCGAGGTAGCCGACACAATGTCCAAGATCATTCGCATTGGCCCCAATTACAATTTCGTCACGCAAGAAGCGGCGTTAATCATTGTCGTCGCCGGCTTATTGAGTGCCTCGTTGTGGGCGGGCCTCATGACCATGTTCGGCATGCCGATCAGCGGTTCACACAGTCTGATTGGTGGGGTCGTTGGTGCTGGAGTTGCTGCCGGCGGTACCAAGATATTGGTCGGTGCCACGATCAAGAAGACGTTGTTAGCGATGCTGTTTGCCCCGGCAATGGGATTTATCGTCGCCTACTTTTTTTACGTCGCCCTCATCTGGTTGACCGTAAAGTGGAAGCCGAGCACGATGAACCGGACATTCGGTAAACTGCAAATCATCTCGGCTTGCAGCATGGGCTTCACACACGGCACGAATGACGCGCAGAAGGTTATGGGGATCATCACGATGTCACTGGTCGCTGGTGGCTTCCAATCGCACGACCCGGGACAACCCTTTGTGGTGCTGTTGTGGGTGAAAGTTATCTGTGCCTTGGCAATCGGACTGGGAACGGCGTTCGGCGGCTGGGGAGTGATCAAGACGTTGGGACATCACCTCACAAAACTTGGCCCGCCAGAAGGCTTCGCGGCAGAAACGAGTGCGTCGATGGTGCTGAGTGCTGCAGCAATTTTCGGCGTTCCAACTTCAAGCACGCATACGATCACCGGCAGCATCCTGGGCTTGGGAGCAACTCGCGGCATGTCGAGTGTTCGCTGGGGGCTGGGTGAAAAAATCGTCCTGGCGTGGATCTTCACATTACCCAGCACGATCATGATGGGCGGCGTGTTGTATTGGGTGCTGTCCAAATTATTGCTCCGAATGTGATGGCCCGATTTACCGAAAAGCTGCCAGCGCTTGCGTTTCGGGAATTGATGATCGCTAAAGTACGCCACTCTGATGGCGTTGTTGTTAATCATTTCAACTGCCCCGAAACCCGTTTCTCAAGCTCAGGAATCCACACCCGGCTTCACAATTTCTTAACACTTGGGCGTTCAACTTCTTCACCTACGAACTTTAGTTTGTGACCACTTCAAGGAGTCTTGAAGGTTTATCTCAAGGTCGCTCTTTTGGTGAGGAATTCATGCCCCTATTCTTGAAACGCACGTTTTGGCTCTCGTTGTTGATTGCCGTTCAAGCGGTCGGATGCTCGGTTCGCGAATCTGGTAGCGAACCAGCCGCGAATTCGAATGGAAGTGCTTCAAAGAATGAGGCTGTCGGCGAGTCGGGTGCAGCAAAGAGTAAGCCCGCAGTTGAACTTTCCGGTAAGATCACGATCAATGGATCGAGCACTGTCTTTCCTATTTCGCAGGCGATGGGCGAAGAGTTCATGAATATCCACAAGACTGTGGATGTCAGCGTCGGCGAATCGGGAACTGGCCCTGGCTTGAAATTGTTTGCGGAAGGAAAGCTCGACATTGCCGACGCATCGCGGCCGATAAAGCCTGCGGAAGCCGATGCCTGCAAGGCGGCTAACGTCGAATACGTGGAATTGAAAGTGGCAATTGACGGTTTGTCGGTCGTGGTCAATCCAGAGAATGATTGGTGTCAGGCGCTGACTGTCGCGCAGCTCAAAGCACTTTGGAGTCCAGACAGCAAAATCAAGAAATGGAAAGAACTCAACGACGCTTGGCCGGATGAAGCCATTGATCTTTACGGTGCTGATCATGCTTCTGGAACATTCGATTACTTCACGGAAGCAATCGTTGGGAAATCTAAATCCAGCCGCACGGATTACACACCGAGTACCGACGATAACGTGTTGGTAAAAGGTGTCTCCGGAAACAAGTTCTCTCTGGGCTACTTTGGCTACGCCTACTACGCAGAAAACAAAAGCAAATTGAAGATTCTTTCTATCGCTGCAGGCGACGATGTTGCGACGGCCGTCGCTCCGACTGAAGCGACGATCTTGGACGGAACCTACAAGCCTCTGTCGCGACCACTTTACATTTACGTCAACAAAGGCTCGCTGAAGAACCTACATCTGGCCGAGTTCGTGAAGTACTACCTCAACGATGGTCAATCGTGGGTGAAGACTGTGCGTTATGTGCAACTTCCGGCCGCAGAGTTGGACGCTGCTCGGAAGACGCTGAGTGAGGCATTGGCAAATTAGGCATGCCCTCTGACATGTCCGATCCCACCGAGCTTTTCTCGGTGGAGTACGTTTGCAGTTGATCTGATATTGAGCACGATGGAATCGTGCTCCACGAATGTCACAAAATCGGAGTGCGGTGTGTCAGTCGCTCAAACGTCACCGTCGATTCTGGTGAAGCAACCGAACTCTTTGACTCGCCGTTTTTCTTGGACACGCGCGCGCGAACAAGTCATTCGATTAGCGTTGTTTCTCTGCGGCGCCCTGTCGCTTTTGACAACGGCAGGAATCATCGTTGTTTTGTTCAATGAAGCGATTTACTCGTTCTCTGGAACAGCTTTTTTTCAGACGGTGTCGATCACCGATTTTCTCTTCGACACCGTTTGGGCTCCGCAGCATCCGGATAAGCCTCGGTTTGGAATTCTGCCGTTGCTTTGTGGGACGTTCGTCATAGCCGGGTTGGGCGGTGTTATCGGGTTGCCTATTGGGCTGGCCAGCGCGATCTACTTGTCGGAATACGCAAAGCCGAAGATGCGACGGATCGTGAAACCGACACTGGAAATTCTCGCCGGTATCCCCACGGTCGTTTATGGTTACTTCGCGTTAGTGTTCGTGACTCCTTATGTGCTGAGGCCGATCTTTCAGACGTGCCTTGGAATCAATGTCGATATCTTCAACGCACTGAGTGCGGGGATCGTCGTCGGTGTGATGATCATTCCGACGGTTTGCTCGCTGAGCGAAGATGCTTTGAGAGCGGTTCCTCGAGGCTTGCGCGAGGCGGGATACGCTCTTGGTTCGACGAAATATGACGTCTCTCTAAAAGTTGTTGTACCGGCGGCTCTCTCGGGAATTCTCGCATCGTTCTTGTTAGCGATTGCTCGAGCAATTGGTGAGACAATGGCGGTAACGATTGCCGCAGGTCAGCAGCCGAGACTCACCCTTAATCCGTTTCGTGGCATGGAGACGATGACCGCCTACATCGTCAACATTAGCCTCGGCGATACGGAGGCAGGGTCAATGGAATACAAGAGCTTGTACGCGGTCGCACTCTCGCTTTTCGTAATCACCTTATCGATGAATGTTCTCGCTCAATGGGTTCTGAAACGATTCCGCGAGGTCTACGAATGAGCGTCTCCGGAAATCTTCGCGAGCCAGCGCTCGCCAAACGACATCGCATCGGCCAACTCTTTGAGTGGCTCTGTTGCGGTTCGACTTGGTTCGGCATGGTTGTGCTCGCGTTGTTGTTGTTGAGCATCGGGTGGAAGGCGATGGCCTGGCCGACACCTGATGCCGATGCAGTTGATCGTGCCGCTGCTACAAAAACGGACGCAAAGGTAGCCGCCTCGCTGTCGCCGCGCCCGTTGAGTGCTCGATTTCTGACGAGCTACGACTCACGTATTCCGCAGAAGGCCGGTATCAAAGCAGCCTTGTGGGGCAGTTTGTGGCTGCTCGTGTTCGTGGCGATAACAACGGTCCCGGTTGGTGTTGGTGCTGCCGTTTATTTGGAAGAGTATTCAAACGAGGGTCGCTGGAAGCGAATTATCCAAGTGAACCTATCGAACCTCGCCGGCGTGCCGTCGATCGTTTATGGCATCTTGGGGCTAACGGTTTTCGTGCGAATGTTTGGACTTTTCGGACATGACGGCAAAGTGTTGGACTTGAATCTTGGTTTCGCGATGCTGTCGCTGCCGTTGCCGTTTGAAAGATCGGTGATCTCTGGCGCGTTGACGTTGTCCTTGTTGGTCTTGCCGACAGTCATTGTGTCTGCTCAAGAAGCGCTGCGAGCGGTCCCCTCTTCGATTCGCAATGCGTCTTATGCTTTAGGTGCAACTCAGTGGCAGACGATTCGACATCAAGTGTTGCCTGCAGCGATGCCCGGCATCATGACTGGCGTGATTTTGTCATTGTCGCGAGCAATGGGAGAGACCGCTCCGTTAATTATGATTGGTGCGCTGACTTATCTTGCAAAGTGCCCAGGCAAGATCGATGGCGTTGCGGCAGTTTGGGAGCATCCAACTCGATTGCTAGAAGCTCCGTTCGACGTTTTCACGTCGCTCCCTATTCAGATTTTCAATTGGGTCTCGCGAGCACAGCCCGAATACGACCATTTGGCTGCGGCGGGGATCATGGTTTTGTTGGTTGTTCTGATGGTGATGAATACGGCAGCGATTTTGATTCGCAATCGTTTTCAACGAAGAACACAGTGGTAGGTCACATTAGGAGCTTCGTCGCATGACGATCATGCAATCGTTTTCCGAACTGATGCACCAACGGCAGCAACGTGAAACCGTGAAAAGGAGTCGGCCTGTGGAGACCGAGACCGATGTGTCTAAGCTGGAAGTCAGCAACCTCAACTTCTTCTACGGGGAGAAGCAGGCATTGTTCGACGTGTCGATGACTGTTCCTGAACGTTCCGTGACCGCCTTCATTGGACCTTCTGGTTGCGGCAAGAGTACGTTTCTTCGCACGCTCAATCGAATGAACGACATCATCGAAGGAACGCGGCTGACTGGGAAAGTGACGCTCGAAGGGCAAGACATTTACGCAGATGACGTCGATGTCGTCGCCTTACGTAAACGTGTCGGCATGGTCTTTCAAAAATCGACACCGTTTCCTAAGTCGATCTTTGAGAATGTCGCATACGGCCCGAAGATCGCTGGCCAACGGAATCAAAAGGAACTCCAAGGAATTGTCGAGCAGTCGCTAAAACGAGCGGCACTTTGGGAAGAGGTCAAAGACCGGATGCAAGATTCGGCACTCGCCCTGTCTGGCGGACAGCAGCAAAGACTCTGCATCGCCCGAGCGCTCGCGACAAATCCCGATGTCTTGCTGATGGATGAACCGGCATCTGCACTCGATCCCGCATCGACAGCTCGTATCGAAGACTTGATCTTTGAACTCAAGCAGAACTACACAATCGTCATTGTGACGCACAACATGCAACAGGCCGCGCGTATTAGCGATTGGACTGCGTTCTTCTTCCAAGGCTATCTGATCGAGAAGGATCGGACTCAAAAGCTATTTACCACGCCTAAGAAGAAACAAACCGAAGATTACATCACTGGACGATTCGGTTGATGACAGTGGTGATTTCCTGTTGAAAACTGAGATATCAGATTTCAACTCTCAAACTCCGACTTCACATCGCAAATCACATATTTGAAACCTGGCCATGACCATCCATCTCACTCGCGATCTTGGTATCCTGCATCGCAATCTTCTGGCGATGTGTGCAACCGTTGAAGAACTGATTCACAAAGCCGTCGATGAATTGTCTGAGCCGAGCATCGAACGAGCCAAGGAACTCGCGAAGCAGGACGATGAGGTTGATCGGTTTGACGTTAGCATCGAAGAAGAGTGCCTCAAGATTCTCGCCCTGCATCAACCGGTTGCGACCGACCTGCGCCGTATCACAACCGTGCTGAAAATTACCGGCGAACTGGAGCGTGTCGCAGACCTCAGCGTACATATCGCCGAACGTGCTTGCGGTCTGGTTAATAAGCCCGATATCGAGGTCCCAGACAAGCTTAAAGAAATGGCCTGTCGTGCGGTCGATATGCTGCATCAAGCGATCGACGCCTATGTCGGACTGGATACGCATCTCGCTCGGCAAGTTTGTGAAGCTGACGATGTCGTTGACAGTCTCAACCGCGAGATCATTGACGAACTCGTCGAACGAATGAAAAGCAACCCGGAGCTTGTCGAACCGGCATTGAACTTGTTCTCGGCTTCGCGCCATGTCGAACGAGTTGCTGATCATGCGACAAACATTGCAGAGGATGTCGTGTATCTCGTCGAAGGTGAGATCATTCGGCATCGGGCGCACTTTCGTTAGAGACTGTTTTATTCCTCGTACTACGGGCAGTTCGCCTGTAGTTGCTTCACTAATTAACTAACTAGGCGAGCCTCTCGGTGTACGCGGATTATTAACACAAGTTTCACCGCCAACCGCCACGACATCACTGAGGCGAACCGCGATAACTTCAGCCAGTCATTCACGACGTTTCTCATGGCCTTGCGAGTGTTTGCTCATGTCGAAATCGAAGATTCTGATCATCGAAGATGAACGGTCGCTGATCGAGATTTTGAGCTACAACCTCAGCAATGAAGGCTTTGAAGTGCTCACAGCCAGTGATGGCCAAGATGGTTTGCGACGAGCACAAACAGCGATTCCCGATCTCGTTGTGCTCGACTTGATGTTGCCTGGAATGGACGGACTGCAAATCTGTCGGCAGCTTCGAAGTGACCCGAAGACTCAAGCAATTCGTATTCTGATGCTCACTGCAAAAAGTGAAGAAGTCGATGAGATCGTCGGCTTCAACATGGGAGCCGACGATTACGTCGCAAAGCCGTTCAAGCTCAAGCCGCTCATTCATCGCATTAAGGCGCTGCTGCGTCGTCCGACTGCGGAACAGCAATCCGGCGACATCGTTTCCGTGGAAGGGATCGAGATTGATCGCACAAACCACGTTACAAAGGTCGATGGCGTCGAAGTCCTACTGACTCCGACCGAGTTCCGCATGCTATGGACCATGTTGCGTCGCCCAGGCCGGCCGTATTCGCGAAATGAGTTGATGGATAATGCTCGCGGTGAAGACGCAAACGCCCTCGAACGGACAATCGACGTCCACATTCGCTCGCTCCGCCAGAAGATCGGCGACAAAGCTCGCTTTATCGAGACCGTTCGCGGTGTCGGATATCGCTTCAAGCCAGAGGCGTAGGAGACGTGTGTCGCTGCCAAATCTCCAGCGATCAAACCAGTTTCGTGATCGGCTTTCCTTTGTTGCCGATGGTGAATGGTCTGCCATCGGGTGAATGAATCTCTTGGTCGAAGGCAATCCCCATTGCAACAGCGATTGTCGCATTGAAATCTTCTGGGGTGACGCCATCTGATTCCACGCGGAAGGCATCGGCGTCGCTCTTGCCCCAGACTTGGCCTCCTTTAATCGGGCCACCGGCCAGCACACATGAATAAGCCGCCGGGTGGTGATCGCGTCCGCTGTTTTGGTTGATCTCAGGACGACGTCCGAACTCGGTCCCAATCACGACCAGAGTATCCTTCAGCAATCCGCGACTACCCAGGTCAGCGATAAGATGTGCCGCCGCTTTGTCGAGTTCGCTGCCGACTGTTCCCATTTTCGTCCAGAGATCGACGTGATGATCCCAACTGCCGAGCGACACTTCGACGTATCGCACGCCGTTTTCAACCAACCTTCGAGCCAACAAACAACCTTTGCCGAAGCGTGTGTCGCCGTATGCTTTCTTGGCGTCGTCTGATTCTTTGCTGATGTCGAACGCCTTCAAGTCTTCACTGCGGAGCAATTGAATTGCATCTTTATAGAGGTCGTCGTAACCGTTGACCTTGCGATTGCTCTTGGCGAGTTTGCGGAAGTCGCTGTCGAAGGCATGCGACAAGTCCATCCGTTTGTCGAACGCGGAATCGTTGAGGTACGCGGGAGACTTCGTGTTTTGTAGACCAAGCGAGGGATCACCGACTGGCACTGGAGCGAACTCGGCGCCGAGATATCCTGGTCCGATGCCGCCGCCGACTTGCACGGCGACCGGCAATTCTTTGTGAATGCGGCCGAGCGATTTGTGGATCCACGAGCCGAGTCCCGGATGCCGCGTCGTGGCGATCGGCTTGTAGCTCGTGCTCATCAAGTAGCGAGCAGGTTCGTGTGCGGCGGTACTCGTATTCATCGAGCGAATGACCGCTAACTTATCCGCGATCTTGGCGAGTTCCGGCAGCTTGTCGCCGAATTGCACGCCGGAGATCTTCGTTTGAATCGGCTTCGTGTCCCCTTGCACTTTGCTCTGCGGCTTCGGGTCGAACGTGTCGAGTTGAGACATTGCACCTTGCATGTAGAGATAAATCAGATGCTTGGCTTTGCCCCCACCGTTTGAGCTTGCTGACGCTTTCCCGGCAGCGGGCTTCTTCTCGTCCTTCTTATCAGCCGCTTGAAGTGCAGCCGTAAGGCCGATCGGTAACACAGAGACGCCGAGACAATACTTCGCCATGTCGGCCACCAATTGGCGGCGTGAGATGTCATCGAGACGGGCGGGATCGAAGTGAAACATGATCGAACTTTCTTTCTTGTCACTCACCCCACCGGGCTTGCCCCGGTGGAATCAGGCTGCTGCGCTACGTGGAGCGAGCTGCTTTCAAATCAAGTAGTGCAAAAGCCTGCGAGCCACTGAGGTAAGCCCAGTGGGGTTGGTGATAGATAGTTATTGCACGAACAAAAACTCGCGAGTGTTGAGCAGCGCCCAGATGACATTTCCGTAGCCAGCGGGACCAGCAGATTTCATTTCTTTTTGAGCAACCACACGCTCGGCAGCGGTCGGATGACGATTGAGAACCAGAATAAAAATCCTATTGATCTGTGACTCGACTGACTTCTCCGACATGACTTCATTGTAGATCACCGAACCACTCTCCAGCATCATGTGCGTCACCGGGCCGTTGAACATCGTCATCAGTTGTGGCACGGTTCCGTCCGTGTGGCTATCGGCAATACTCTGTCGATCACTCTGTCCAAACTGACGCAAGAAGTGACCTTCAGGCAACGGTTGAGGCAACTCCGACGCACGGACCAACTCTTGGCCTTTGTAGAGGCGCTTGCCTTTTTCTTTGTTCTCATCTTTGCGAACTTCTGCCAGTCGCTCAACCTTTTTGAGCAACTCTTCAGCAGTTGTCTTCTCCGTTAGCGAAACGGTGGCGACGTACTCGTCATCGTCCGGTCGGACAACCGTGTCTGGATTCGGCATCGTGAGTGTCAGCAGTGAATCCCAAACTTGCTCGGCAGTCATGCGGCGGAGCAGCGGTCCGGGAAACAGATATGGCTTTTCGGGGTCTAGTTCGCCATAGGTTGCTGCTCGCTGGTACGTCTTCGAATAGTAAATGATGCGCTGAAATTCTTTCAGGTCGAAATTCAATCGGACCAATTCTTTGGCGAGAAACTCCATGAGTTCGGGGTTGGTCGCTTTCGTTTCGTCCTTCATGTCATCGACCGGTTCGATCAGACCGATCCCCATCGCCTTCTGCCAGAGCCGATTCGCCATCGTTAGTGGAAAGCGAGGGTTGTCGCCGGTCGCAACCCAATCGGCAAAGACTTTGCGACGGTCGCTGTTGGTGATCTTGGGGGGAGCGGTTCCCCACAACACAGACGGCGTTGCGAGCTGTTCTGGCTTCGCATTCCTGTATTGGTAGTCGTGTGGAAATTTAAGTTGTTTCTTGTCGTTGTTCGTCACGCCGTTGCGATTTAGCCGCATCAGTTGCTTCGCTTGGCGAGCTTCGTTGGACTCTTTGCCATCTTTGCTGGATGCCTTCTCGATGTCTTTGTTGTTGATGCTGATTTTGGTTGACGGTCGATACTCGATGCCTGCAGTGAATGCCGCCAGCGAATAAAATTCCTTTTGAGTCCACTTGTCGAACGGATGATCATGGCACTGAGCGCAGCCGATGCGCGTACCGAGGAAAATCCTCACGGCGTTATTGAGGTTATCCAGTGGCATTCCGGGATCGCGCAGTACGAAGCCAGCCGCAGGCTCTTCCCACACACGGCCTTCAGCGGTCAACATGTCATGCACCATCGCGTCCCACGGTTCATTATCTCGCAGGCACTCCTTGATCCAATCAGAGTATGGCCTCAAGTAGTTGTCGTTTCCTGCACGATCAACAAGTCGCAGAATGTCTGCCATCCAGTTATACATTTGGCTGGCGTAGCCGGGCCGATTGAGCAGGCTATCGATGAGCACAATCCGATTACTTTCGGACTTATTGGCGAGAAACGTCTCTGTTTGTTTTGAAGTCGGAATCGTCCCCGTGAGGTCGAGGTAAACGCGGCGAACAAAGTGCTCCGGCGAGGCCATCTCGTTCGGCTTCTGTCCGGCCTTCTTCAGCCCAGCTTCGACCAGCGAGTCAATCTTCGCTGCCGAGCGTATCGCCACATCACGCAGTTCCGGTTTGACCGGTGTGATCTCGACCTTCGTCTTCTCCGCACCTGTCGGCAGATTGCTTTTTGGTGCAGTTGGCTTCGTACCACGCTTCATGCTGGCCTTGGTTTTGCCGCGTCCCTTGAAGCCTTGAGCCGACGCTGTTTGATCAGCCCGGAAATCAAGCAGTCCAATGGCCATGACGACAAAACCTGTCACCAAAAACATGAGCGTTCGATTCATCTCGTTCTCCTGATCCGATCCAGAAACCGGTTCGATGTGTGCCGAGCATCTTGTCGTCCGATGCTTGCCGAAACAATTCAGAGCCATCGAATCTGCGACCCATTGCGGAGTATCCTGTCTCGCTCGCACTTTCTAAGACTGTCTTTGAAAGTAAATGCGGTCATGTTGGAGCTACTACGATGTTTTCACGAGGCATTTTATTTGGTGCCAGTCATACGTTTCTTACGATTTGGTCGATGATTCTTGGATGCGTCCTACCTGCCGCCGCTGCCGACGTCCCCAAGACGAACGTCTTGTTTGTGATGGCGGACGGGCGGACGATTTGCGGCCGGAGTTGGCGACCTACGGTTCGCCCGTAATCACGCCGAACTTCGATCGTTTGGCGAAGCGGAGCGTGCAGTTTGATCGAGCTTACTGCCAACAAGCTCTGTGCAATCCGTCGCGGTCGTCGATGCTCACCGGACTTCGTCCAGACACACTCAAACTCTGGCACAACAGCCTCCACTTTCGCGAGCGAACTCCCAACGTCACGACACTACCGTTGTGGTTCAAAGAGCATGGCTACACGACACGCTGCGTCGGCAAGATCTTTCACAACTGGCACACGAAAGAAAAAGGCGACCCTCGTTCGTGGAGTGCTCCTGAGTTTCTGCATTACGCCAACCACGGCGATGATGCGGCCAAAGTCACGGATGAACTGCCGCCGAACCTCGCGTCCCCCTCTCCGCGAAAATACACGAACGTCCCCCTCTACGAATGCCGCGACGTCCCGGACGAAGCGTACTTCGATGGCCGAGTCGCTGCCGAAGCGGTACGCGTGATGAAGGAAGTGAGCGATCAGCCCTTCTTTCTTGCCGTTGGATTTTGGAAGCCGCACGCCCCGTTCAACGCGCCAAAAAAGTATTGGGACATGTACGACCGAGCGAAGTTGCCGCCGCTCAATCCCGCACGCCCGACCGGTGCCCCCGATATTGCGTTTCACGATGGTCGCGAGTTGCGGGGTGTCCCGCCGAACCAAGTCGCGTTTACCGACGCTCAAATCGCTGAAATCCGACACGGCTACTTCGCCAACATCAGCTACCTCGACGCACAGTTCGGAAAGGTGCTTGATCAACTCGATCGGCTGAAGCTGGCGGACCGCACGGTGATCGTTTTTTGTGGCGATCACGGCTACCACCTCGGCGAACACACTCAATGGGCGAAGACGTCCAACTTCGAATACGACGCCCGAGTGCCGCTGATGGTGACGACTCCTAAGTCCACGAACTCCGGTCAACGCTCATCATCCCTCGTCGAACTGCTCGACCTCTTCCCTACGCTCGTCGATCTGTGCGGTCTGCCTCGTCCATCTGGCCTCGAAGGAATCAGTTTGGTTCCGATCCTCAACGACATCTCGAAATCAGTGAAGCCTGCCGCATTCACTCAACACCCTCGTCCGTCGTACTTCGACCGCGAACCCAACGGCGAGCCCACCACTATGGGTGTCAGTGTCCGCACCGCCAATGTCCGCTACACCGAATGGCGAGACTGGAAAACAAAGAAGATCGTCGCTCGCGAACTTTACGACGCTCAAAAAGGCCCGGCAGAACTCCACAACGCGATTGATTCGCCGTCGTTGTCCGAGCCTCAACGCGAAGCCGAGCAACTGTTGCGAAGTCAGTTTCAACAATGATCAAAAAACTTCGGAGGTCTCAGGAACTTCCGAAGTCTTTGTTGTCGTATTTGCCTTCATTCCGAAGGGATCACGTCTCTTGGTGCCGTGCATCCATCCCATGAAGACTGACTTACTTACTTCGCGGGCAGTTGCAAAACCCCTTTGATTCGCAAACGAGAATACCCCCCCACGAAAGTTCCGCGATGTGTTTGAATTCAAAGTCCCTCTTCATGCTGCTTGTTTTCACAGTCTTGCCGTTAACCTGCGTTGCTGGTGAGAGCCAGACAACGGGCATCCGTCGCACCGAAGACGTGATCTACGGTCGCAAGTTCGGCATGGCCCTGACTATGGATGTCTTTCAGTCGGCAAAACCAAACAGCTGCGGTTTACTGTTCTTGGTGAATGGCGGCTGGCTCTCCAGCAAGGAGACTCCGCTGATGGTGACGATCCGGCCGAGCGACTATCAAATCTTTCTCGAACGGGGTTATACGGTGTTCGCCGTCGTGACCAGTTCGCAGCCCAAGTTCAAGATTCCCGAACTGATGCAGGATGTTGATCGCGCGGTGCGTTTCGTACGTGCGAACGCGAAACGCTTTGAAGTGAATCCGCGGCGACTCGGTGTCTTGGGAGCCAGTTCGGGAGGACATCTCACACTGTCGATCGCCACGCGCGGTGGGCCGGGAAAACCGGATGCTCCCGATCCTGTCGATCGCGAAAGCAGCGAAGTCCAAGCCGCCGCTTGTTTCTTTCCCCCCACCGACTTTTTGAACTACGGCGGTCCGGGGAAGAGCGGAGTCGGTGAAGGCCCGCTGGCCCCGTTGGAGGTCGCCTTCGGTTCGAAGGGATTTTCAACGGCGGAGCGCACCGTACTGGGACGCGAGATTTCCCCCATCTACTTCGTTACCTCGAAACTGCCGCCGACGCTGATCATTCACGGCGAACGAGATGACGTCGTGCCGCTCGAACAGTCCGAGCGATTCGTCCAACGCGCCGTCGAAGTTGGAGCTTCATCGGTCAAATTGATTGTCCGTCCCGGCCAGGGACACGGCTGGGGAGATTTCTGGAAGTCGACCGAAGATGTGACCGCGTTCACAGACTGGTTTGATCAGAACTTGCGAGACCGCCGCGAATGATCCTCAAACTGCGACCGACCATAGCTCGATGCACACGATACCTCTTCAGTCTTGATGGCGTGACCTGCGATCGCCACTGGATCATCCCGGCCCGCCAACGATTCGTGGCTACGGAAAACCTGATGGCTGACAACCCTCAATGCCCTCGTTTGCAAAGACTCGCACTACGCGACCTACTCGGTCAATAACGAAGGTTTCACTTTTCAGTTGCAATCGGGAAACATCATGCACAATACGCTTCGTCAACTTGCCGCGATTCTGGCCGTGACCGCTCCAAGTCTCGCGATGGCAGTTGATGTCAGTGGCGAGCACATTAATCCGAATGGCAAGTTCGGGAAGGAGACCAAGTATCGACTCGTCGGCGACACGAAGTTTGGTTGGCAGACCGGCACGCTGACGGGGCCGATTGACCTCAGCGGTCAGAACTTCGTGCTCGAAACAGGCGGCGGCAATCAAACCGTCTTGAACGGCGTGATTTCGGGCAAAGGCTCGTTCGAATGGATCGGTGGCAGTGTCCCCCAAGTTGGTCCGTCGTTGCTGAGTGGCGAACAGGCGAACTCGTATCAAGTCCTTTTCACGCTCACGCGCGGCGTGCTCGATTTGGACAAGCCCGCTGGTGTCGATGCCATTACCGGCAACCTCCTCATCGGCTCGAAGGACCACGCGCGAATTCGCCTCAACAAGTCTCAGCAAATCAACGACGGGGCTCAGGTGACATTCGGGGGTGTCGGCATCAGCGGGATCGATCTGCAAGGACATCGTGAAACGATTGCGGCGCTGTCGGTCGAGACTCACGCGGAGATTGCGATGGGCGATCAACCTGCTGCGTTGATCGTCGGCGATAGCAGCGTGCGCGCGTTTGGAAGCTCGACAAGACATTGACGATCTTTGGCTTCAAGCCTGGTCAAGACATCGTGAGCTTCGGGCAAAACGACAAAGGACTCACGACTTCGCAATTGGCGCGGATCGGGTTCAGGTCGCCCGCAGGTCTGCCGGAGGGTCTCTACACCGCGACAATCGGAGCCGGCGGGCGCTTAGCTCCGGGTTCGATCGTGAAGGCTGTTGATCCGCCGTTCGATGTTTCGCCCGCAGCCATCGCCGCTCGCTCGAAGCAGTACCAAGTACCGGGCCTCGCGAAGTTGTCCGGCCTCGAAAGCCCCTTGAAGGACGGACTGACGATCGCGTTCTTTGGCGATTCGATCACTTGGCAGAACGCGTATCTCAGCCAGATCGACAAGGCGATTAAGTCCGGTGAGGGGACGAAGGCTCGATCGGCGAAGCTCATCAACCGAGGCATCAACGGTGGCGGCGTGTTATCGCTGCGAGACGGATCGAAGGAAGGCGGATTCCCCGGCAACAGCCCGCAGGAACCGTTTGACAAATTGATCGCTGCGGACAAGGCCGATCTGGCCGTCGTGTTCATTGGCATCAACGACGTGTGGTGGCGGAACACGACGTCCGAGGTCTTCGAGGAAGGCCTACGCGATCTGGTCACTGCCGCTGCTGCCAGCAAGACGAAGTTGGTCTTGGCGACAATGACCCTGCGAGGCGAGCTGCCGCACGGAAGGAACAGCGACGATCCCAAGATCGAACATTTCTCGGAGATTACTCGCAAAGTCGCCGCCGACACGAAAACCACGCTCGTCGATCTGCGTCGCGCTTACGTCGCCTATCTTCAAAACCACAACGCACAGCTTCGCGTCGATGGCTCGCTGTATTTCAAACCGTCTGGAGTGCTGACCTACGACGGAGTTCATCCCAACCAAACTGGCAACACGTTGTTCGCCAACATGATCAGCGACGGCCTCGTCCGCGTACTGAGCAACGCACCCCAGTGATTAAAGTAGTCGGGATTAAAGCAATCGGATCGACACAAAAGAGGTCAATGAGCCTTGAGCCTCTAGGCATCGTCGGCAAGACTCGCGAGTTTGCAGTTCTGACTGATGGAAGATCTCGGACCGACTCCTTAATTGGGAAGCCTTTTTCGACATGACATGATTTTCTGGAGTTCAGCTCAATGAATTCCCCCTCGAACTTTTGAAGAGTAAACACTCGATGAAAACGATGTTCGCGATTCTCCGCCCGATGGCCCTCCAGATCGCGCTTGTTGTGATTTTAGTGAGCAATCTCTGTGTCGCAGCAGAGCCGAGCAAGACTCCGCCGGATCTCACGCAGGATCAGTCGGTCAATCGCGAGCTGACTTACAACCTTGGAGCGACCGGGTTGCGCGGTTGGATTCACACCAAACCGGCGACGCACTTCGATGGGCTGCAAGGTCGGACGACGGCGGCGAGTCGGCAGATTCTGGTGACTCACGTCGGGGCGAAGTTTCCGGCTGATGGTGTCCTGAAAGTCGATGACGTGATCCTTGGCGTCGGCGGCAAGCCATTCAGTGACGACACTCGCAAGAGCTTTGCTGTGGCGATTCAGGAAGCGGAGAAAGAGTCGAATAGCGGCATTCTCAAGGTGACTCGCTGGCGCGCGGGAACGACGGAAGAAGTGCCACTCAAGCTGCGAGTGATGGGGACGTACTCGGCGACCGCTCCGTATGACTGCCCGAAGTCGAAGAGGATTTTCGAGGAAGCATGTCTCGCCTTGGAGAAGGAGCCGCTCCCCGCGAACTGGCATGGGGCGATCAATGGGCTCGCGTTGCTGGCGACGGGCAATGTCGAGTATCGGCCTCGCTTGCAGAAGCTGGCTCAAGAGATCGCGGCCAACGCTCTCAAGTCGGATCACATCGGCATGGGGTCTTGGGAGAACGGCTACCGCGGTCTCTTCTTGTGTGAGTATTACCTCGCGACTGGCGACGAGCAGGTGGTCCCCGGCTTGAAGGCCATTACCGTATCGCTGGCCAAAGGGCAGAGCATGTATGGCACTTTCGGGCACGGATACTCGGCACGCACTCCCGACGGCAAGTTGCATGGTTCGATCCCGCCGTATGGTCCGGTGAATCAAGCGGGGCTGCCGGCCAATCTGGCGATCGTGTTCGGCAAAAAGTGCGGCGTGCAGGATGACGAGATTGATCCCGCCATCGAACGCGCGGCGAAGTTCTTCGGCTACTTCGTGGACAAGGGGACGATCCCCTACGGCGAGCACGAGCCGTGGCCCTTTCACGACAACAACGGCAAGAGCGCAATGAGCGCCGTGCTGTTCGGTCTGCAAGACAACAAGGTCAGCGAGGCGCAGTTCTTCGCGAAAATGACGGTCGCAAGTTATCGCAGTCGCGAGTGTGGACATACTGGGCAGGGCTTTAGCTATCTGTGGGGTGCACTTGGGGCGAACGTCGGGGGACCGGACGCGGCGGCGGCGTTCTTCAAGGAAGCCTCGTGGCACTTCGATCTCGTGCGTCGCAACGATGGCTCATTCACTTACGACGGTGGCGAGCAATACGGACCGGGCAAGACCGACGACAACACTTACTACGGCAAGAGCAGCTACTCCGGCCTGAGCCCCAATGCGACTTATGTGCTGACCTACTCGCTGCCGTTGAAGAAGATTGTTCTCACTGGCAAGCAGGCGAATTCTGCGTGTCGGCTCAGCAAGGCAGAAGTCGCGGCGGCTGTGACCTCTGCACGATTCGATACGGATCGCAAGACGAAGACTGTTCCGGAATTGATGGCCGCGTTTGGCGATTGGTCGCCAATCGTGCGAGGCTGGGCGGCAGAAGAAATCGTCACTCGTCCCGACGCGGAGACCTTGATTCCCGAGTTGATCAAGATGGCCGAAGGACCGGACAAGCATCTGCGTCAGGGTGCCTGCGAGGCGCTCGGCTTGATGAGAACGACCGACGCACTCCCCGTTTTGATTCGGCTTCTCTCGCACGAAGACCGTTGGCTGCGTTTCAAGGCGGCACAAGGCATTCGCAAGATTGGAGCCAAAGGCAAATCCGCTCTTCCAGAGATACTCAAGGCCGTTGCGAAGACGGCGGAGCCGCTCCAGCCGATCCACTGGGACGACCCCATTCAATTGACTCACGGCCAGTTGGCCGCCGGGCTCTTCACTGGCCCGATGGCGGATGCGCTCAAAGAAGTTGATCCCAAGCTCCTTTATCCTGCGATTCGAGCCATCGCCTCGAACGCGGACGGTATGGCGCGGGCCACGCTGCGCGGCTTTTTCGAAAACAAGCTTTCGTTGGAAGACGTTCAAGCATTGGCGCCCGACATCTACGCCGCCGTCAAGACGCCCAGCCCCGCCGACACGATGTTCGGCAACGAGATCCGTATGGGAGGCTTCAAGGCGTTGACCAAATACAACTTCAAGGAAGGGATCGAGGTCGGAATCTTGTTCGCGAAGACGCAAGGGGGGCATGGCAGCGAGAGTCGCACGGGCGAGATCATGAAAGAGATCGCCAAATACGGTTCCGCCGCCAAGCACGCAATCCCCGAACTGAAGGAGCTGATCGTCGAACTCAACGCCCAATGCGATCGCGGCGAGTTCCCAAAAGGTGAACTCAACGATCGCCGAGTCAACGCCGTCGAAGCCGCGATCAAGACGATCGAAGCGGCGACCGATCATCCAGAACTTCGCAGCATTGGACTGATCAAGGCTGATCGGATTCTGTTTCTGGGAAACAGTCTCACGCTTCACGGGCCGAAGGCAGAGATCGGCTGGACCGGCAACTGGGGCATGGCAGCCAGCGCTCAGGACAAGGACTTCGTCCACCTCCTCACGGCGGCGATTGATGCACGAAACGGTGGCCGGCTGGTTCTCGAATCGACACCCGTTGACGGCCAGAAGAACGCCGAGAACGTGATCAACATCGCGGACATCTTCGAACGGGGATATGCCAACTATGAAGCCGCCAAAATTCGGAAGCAGCTCAATTGGAAGGCGAACATCGTCGTCGTGCAGTGCGGAGAAAACGTCCCGTCCAAGGGCTTCGACGCCGACGCATTTCAGAAGGGCCTGCAGGCTCTCTTGAACGACCTCAAAGCATCGAGCAATCCGCAGATCTTCGTGACCGGCAATATCCTGTGGGGAAACCCTGGCCTGGATGAGATCAAGCGGAAAGTCTGCGCCGAGGATACATCGCATCGCACTTTTGTGGATATCAGCGCGTACCAAACAAACATTCCCGTCAACGGTCCCGTCGGGCACCCGAGTGACACAGGAATGAAGCTGATTGCCGAAACGCTGTTCGCCGCGATTTCCAAGAAAGTACGGTGAGGGTTGGCACCGGCTGATCGACGATCAACTCCTCACGAAGGCACCGTTGAACATGACAATGACCTCATCGACGCAGCCACTCACACGACGTCACTTCTTGCAGCAGGCCGCCGCTGGAGCGGCCGCGACCGCCGTCGGACTGTGCATATTGCCCGGCGCGCTTGCGGACGAAGCGTCGGCTGCGGAGGTGGCGTTCTTCGTCGTCGGCGATACGCATTACCTCGCCAATCGTGGACGGCCTGCGGAGATCGACGACAAATCGGCGGACGTTTGCGGGCGGCTGGTCGAGACGCTCAATCAATTGGCGGGGACCGAGATTCCCGAAGCAGCGGGAGGCGGCAAGGTGCTGGCTCCGGCGGGAGTCATTCATGTCGGCGACGTCATCGACACCGGAGACAAAAACGGAGCCGCTCAGAACGAGATGCAGAGAACGGAACTCGCTCGCTTCCGTGAGGACTATGGACTGACCGGCAAAGACGGACGCCTGAAGTGTCCGGTGTTTGAGATCGCCGGCAATCACGACTCACCGCACGGCGGCGGTCCGTTCATCGACACGATCAAAGAACGCAACAAGTCGCGGCCCGGAGTGGTCAACGTGTCGGACAACGGCGTGCATTACTCGTGGGACTGGGGCGGGACGCACTTCGTCAATCTGGGCCTGATCGTCGGGACCGATGCGGCGGTGAGTCGGCGGCGCAGGTATGCCGCGCTCGACAGTTTGGCGTTCCTCGTCAGCGACCTGAAGAAACATGTCGGCGAGAGCGGGCGGCCCGTCGTCCTGACGCATCATGTCGATATCGCTCGCTAGTCGCTGGCCTGCGATCCGCAAGCGGCCCCCGATAGCAAAGAGTGGGATCCGTGCGACGTGCAGGCGTTTCACAAAGCGATCAAGGACTACAACATCGTTGGCATCTTCTACGGCCACACGCATGCTCGATCGGTCTTCCAGTGGGATGGACGATCGACGAAGGACAACGCTGGCATCCGCGTCTTCAACACCGACAACGCCAGCCACTTCGCCAGCGACGCCCAGGCGTTCTTTTACGTCGAGTCGCGCGGCGGCAAGCTGCTGGTCCGCGAATATCAAACCAAGGACCGCTGGCAGACCGGCTTCTGGACTCCGATGAGTTGGAGCGCGTAACAGCGGCTCTGCTGATCCGTGTCATAGAAATCAGCCGAGCGGCGCTAGTACCACGACCGAGAATTGATCCTCCATAAAAAGCGAGTTTGTGTCATTACTGCATCACCTTTAACGGAGGGTGGTGCGATGCCAAGGAAGGCAGTGCGGATTGAGGCGACGGAGCGGCAACTGGAAATCCTGC
>JAPLNX010000051.1 GCA_026400935.1 Planctomycetia bacterium
AAGAAAATCGTGTTGCCGTAACAAGTAGGTCAGCACTCCGCGCCAAGCACGGAGGGTGAAGTGGGGATCGTCGGCGTGGAACTCTTCGCGACCGCCGCAGAAGTAGGTTTCACGCGGTTCGAAGCGACCTTGGACTTTGACGTCGGCGAGGATGCCGGAGAACAACGCAAACGTTCGTTCGATCTCCGAATGATCGACGGCGCGGTCGTGGCCGAGCAGTCGTTGATGCAGATGCACGATTGCTTGACGGATCTTCTGGTTCGACGCTTCGTCGCCGGGCACGATGTCCGGCTCGATCCGCGGGAACAACAACCGCTTCGCGGGTTCCAAACGAAAATCGCGAGCGACGTGATAACACGGGATGTCATTCGCCATGAGTCGTTGGATAGCTCCCATCGCGCCACTGGGATCGGCGTTTCGTTCGGTAACGGTGATTGAGTCGATGCCACCATAGAGAACCTGGAACGCGTCGTTGAGTCGCCCCCAACGCTTGCCGAAGATCGCTTCGAGCTTTCGTTCGAGCTGTTCGGGACTCAGTAATCGCACGATGCCGACGTCATCCAGTTCGGCCTTCCGTTCTGGATTCTCGGCAACGGTGGCGAGTCCATCCGCTTGATAGAAGTCGGAACCAATCATCGCCTTGATGGCCACTTTCAAATTGACGTTCGATGTGGCAAACCGTTGAGCGATCTCTTCGATCATCGTTCGTTGTGCCAAAAATGCCCGTCGTTTGGCACCGAACAGCGTGTCGTCGATGTCTTCCGGCGGTTGCAGAACCTTGCGGCCCATCAGGATGTAGTAGACGTGCTCGACCATTGCGATCGGGAAGCGCGGGTCTTTGACCGCTCGTTCTGCCAGCCATTGAGGCGCTCGCCAACGTTCGCTGGCGGGCATGTCCTCGCCCTCGAAGCCGGCCTGAAACATGTCCTGATACCAACCGGCCTTTCGCGGCCCAATCGCTCCTTCAAAGTTGAAGTCCTGAAACACACCCGCCACCGGGTCGATCGTCTTGTGACAGACGACGCAATCGGTCGCCTCCATCGTGGGGACTTTGTATTTCGCCGCGACCGCAGAAGCATCGGTCACTCGTGGGGCCAACTGCATGATGTCGATGCCCAAGAAGTGCTGATAGAACATGCGGGCTCGCAGGCGATTGCGATTTGTTTCTGTTGAAGGATATCTCCGCAAATAATGAAACATGCTCAGAAACCCTGCGTGCGGGTAAATTCCCGTCGCCGAGTCCTGAACCGTTCCGTCTCGCCCCTTCAACGCTTTGAGTTCTGCTGGGATGTACTCAAACGGGTCTTCTGTGTTTTTGAACTTGTCCTTCAACTCGTCGAAGATGCCGTAACCGCGAGCCGTGTACGGCGAGACCATGATGTAGTCCGCCGTCGCGAGTTCTGAGAACGGATGCTCGTTGCGAACGATGTGGGCGATCAACTCCAACGGTTCACGCAACAGCGACTCGCGATAAACGTCTGCGAGTTTCCAGCGTGCCCGTTGCCGCTCCTTTTCTTCGATGTGATTCAAGTCGTGTTTGTCGTACCACAGTCGTGTCTTTTCGAAGTGGTCGTAGGAGAGAAGAGTCTCCGCGTTGTCCTCAATGCCGATCGTCAGGAAGAGGTCATTGAAGCCTTCTTTCAACCGGAAATAGAACGAGTCCTCTCGTAGGATGCGGTCGAGGATCGCGTCCATCGCGACGTTGCCGTCTTGCTTCACGGTCTCTTGTTCTTCGGTTGTCGGCAGCCGTCCAACAAGAGACAGAGACACACGTCGCAGCAGCTGTTGTGGCGAGATCTTCGCGACCCCGTCGAAAAATGGACGAACATTTTCAGTACTCTTGGTATCCTCCGAAGTTGGCGGATTGCTCTGCGGATTCAGTCGTCGAACATATCGTTCCAGGATTCGATAGCTTGTCGAATCCGGCTTCAAAATCGCTCCACCACCATGATCGAGCCCGCCAGTGACCTTCAACAGTAATCGAGACTGATCTCCCTCTTTGGCCAGAGCCATCTTTTGAAATATGCCGCAATTCAGTTGCAACCACTTCGCATCGTGAATGTCATTCGTGTTTCGAGGAGATAACACAAGAGCGCTTTCCGCCGCGTCTCCCTTTGCGTTGTGGCAACGAAGGCAGGTTCGCTCACCGACCTTGGCCCAGACCTCGTTTTCGAAGAAGCGATCCTGCATCGTGCAGGGAAGCGCGGCTGCTTCCTGAACGGGTTTAGGTTCCGCCTCACCATGAAGTTGGTGGCCGATCGAGCCGACACAAACAAGACCAACTGCGGCGAACACGCATCGCAGTAATACCGAATTCCGTTTTGCAACAGCGGTCATCGTCAGTCCTCGAATTGAGTCGCACGCGGGCGACTTGCGTTAGCCTCTCACAGAAACGCGTCGTGCGAGTCAAAGCGCATTCTTACTCGCCGACTCGATAACAGATCAACTCGTCGGGAGTACGAACGAAGAGCCGACCGCGTGACAACACCGGTTGGACGAAGTTGATCAGATTCAGCGTAGGCTTCCAGACGTCGTGTGTCTTCACCATGCCACGAAGCTGATCGCCTTTGTGGGTTGCCTCAATCAGTCGGAGTGATTGGTAACTGCGGACAAATAACAGGCCATCCGCCAGCGTCAACGAAACCCCGGTTTTGAACCCTGGTTGGTGCCAAACCAATTTGCCGGTGGCCAGTTCAACGCAGACTAAATTGAGCACGGAGTCACTCACCACCTTCTCGTCACTTTCTTGGATTTCCCCAGTGAATCCGTAGAAATGGCCTTCATGGTGGCGAAACTGATTGATCGGGCAATACATGCCAAGATTGTTCGTCCACGCCATACGAGGTGGTTGATCGGGCTTCGTGCGATCCCATTCGACGGCGTGAGTCGCATCGGAATCCGGAATGTTGATGAGAAAGTTCCCAACAGCGAGCGGAGTCGGAATCGTCGTCCCGCGCGTCCTGGGCTCTGGGCATTCGAACTTCCAGATTTCTTTGCCATCGGCGATTCGGATTGCCTTCAACTCCGCGTTCGCGGTCACGGTGAAGCAGTAATTGTAGCCGACCTCAACCACAGCCGGAGTTTGCCCTTCACCGCATCGAGATTGCGGTCGATGCCCCTGCCGAAACTCCCACAGCAATTTGCCCGTTGCCAGATCGGATGTAGCACTAAATCACGCGACTGTCTTTTCATCACCGCGACGCTGTTCGGTCCAACCGAGATAAAAGTCGTCGCGGACAATCGAAGGCGAGCCCCAGCCTTGTTTGAATTTCTGCCGCCAGAGGAGAGTTGGGCCACCATCGGACCATTTCTTCAAAAGACCAGTTTCTGCGGACGAACCATCTCCGTGAAGCCCTTGGAACTGGGGCCAGTCACCAAGGGGATGAATCTCGCCACACTGAACTGCGTGGTTCAGAACACAAACGACGAGCCACAACGCGATGCCAATCCGTCGAGCCATCATTGATGCTTTTCCTCGGGGGGCGGATTTTGTTACCCGACCAGTTCCGGAATTGGCTTCCCGTGATCGACGATCGGTGTCGGTCGACCGTTGAAATCGCGGATCAGCGTGTTGGCCGAGTCGATTCCCATGTGGTGATAGATCGTCGCCAGGAAGTCGCCGGGGCCGCAGATCCGTTCAATGGAATCTTCGCCGCGCTTGTCCGTGCCGCCGATGAAGCCGCCGGTTTGGATGCCTCCGCCGGCCCAAAGGTTGGAATAGGCTCGCGGCCAGTGATCGCGGCCGGGTTGAATCGTGCCGGCCGGGGCACTCGCGTCGCCGCCGCCGGTACTCGCGGCGTAGCTGATCTTCGGAGTGCGTCCGAACTCGCCGGTGACAACGAACAGGACTCGCTTATCGAGACCTCGATCGTGCAGGTCTTCGATCAAAGCCGTGACTGCCTGATCGTAGGCCGGAGCGCGGAACTTCATGCCGTCGAAGACGTGCATGTTGACTGCGTGATCGTCCCAGTTCTGGACTCGACCGCAGAGCGGCCCGGCGAAGCTTGTCGTGAGCACATCGACTCCCGCTTCGACCAATCGTCGCGCGAGCAGCAGTTGCTGCCCCCATTGATTGCGGCCGTATCGATCGCGGATGCGCGGGTCTTCGCGGCTGAGGTCAAACGCTTCTTTCGTCTTGGAATTGGTCAGCAACGTCATCGCCTGCGTCTCGAACTCATCGAGCGCAGCGAGTTCTCGCTGACGATCGAACGTCCGCTCGAGCGTGTCGAGGTTCTGTCGCAACGACGAACGGCGGCCAAGTCGTTTGACTTCGTTTGTGTCGGTCAGGCCGATGTTCGGGACCGAAAATGTCGGGAGACTTGGGTCGCCGGAGACGACAAACGGTGAGTAAGCGTCACCAAGATACGCCGGGCCGTTGTAACCCGATGGCGGATTGATCCCGACGTAGCTGGGCAACGGCTCTTTGCGCGTTCCCTTCAGCGATCGAACGTAACTCGTCACCGACATCCAGTCTGGATATCGCGGCTTTGGTTTGTCGCGTGTGTCGGGATCGCCGGAGAGCAACTGCATCGAGCCGGCTGGATGTCCGCCCGCCGCTTGTCGCATCGACCTGAGGATCGTGAACTTCTCGGCAATCGCTGCCTGACGCGGCATCAGTTCGCAGAAGCGCATTCCGGGAATCGCGGTTGGGATCGTTCCGAACGGCCCGCTGTATTCGCTACCGGAGTTCGGCTTGGGATCATAAGACTCGATGTGCGACATTCCGCCGGGCAGCCAGACCATGATCACGGCGTTCTTCTCGCGACTTGTTCCCGACTCCTCAGCCGCTCGCAAGCTCTGAGCCTGCATCCGCAGAATGCCCGGTAAGCTGAGCGACGCGAACCCCGCGAGTCCGGTTTGAAGAAAGCCGCGCCGTCCCGAACAAATGCTGTCGGGACCGGGACAGAAGACAGGTGAGTTGCCGTTGTGCTTGGTCATGATTGATTCGTCCAGTTTGACGTTGCCACGCTCGCAAGAGCGTGGGGAATCGGGCGGGATAGCCCACGCTCTTGGCGAGCGCGGCTACAGTGGGTTACTTGGCGGGTGCATTAACTCGAATCTTGATCGGTTCGGAAACGACGATATCGACGATGTCGTTTGGTTGGGCGGCGGCGGTTGTGGCTTTAACTCTCTCGGCAGCGGCAGCCACTGTGGCGGCGGCAGTTTTTTGTTTCGCAGTCGCAGCTTCCACAGCTTTATCGGCTTCCGGCTTGGCTTCGGTTGCAGCGGCCTTGGCGGCTTCGGTCAGTTTTTTGAGTTCAGCGTCGATCGCAGACAGTTCCTCCGTCGCCTTCTTGTGAGCCACTTCAGCGATGGCGATTAAATCTGGACGATGCCGGTATTTTGCGACTGCACCGCCGTAGAAGGCAATCAGATAGTCTCCGGGCGGCGTTTTCAACGCTGCGGTGTCGAGGACAGCTTGCGACTGATCGGCGGTCAGCGACACATCGAACTGCGGCGTGCGATCGAATCCGGCTCCCATCGTCTTCAGTTGCAGAGTTCCGCCTGAGAACTCGCTGCGGCGCGCGTGTAGTAATGGAATCGTCAGCTTCTCACCGGCGATGACGGTTTGAACTTCTTTCGGCGGCGTGAGCGAGAGCGGTGCGAACTCCAGACCGCTCACCGAGACCGGAATGTCGGCGAATAAACGCGGTGCGGGAATCTCACCCCATGAATCAGGGATTGGCCAAGCATGCGAAGCCATGTGACCGTGGCGAATCGCCGCTTCGCCGTTCATTGTCGAGCGAGCGAAAAACGTCGCGCTGCCGATCGCTCTCGGAGCATTCTGGTCCGCGGTGACGAGCATCAATCCGCGCGATTGACCAGCAGGGATTTTTAGACCACTTGCCGTGACTCCTTCCGGCAGACCTTCCATAGCGAGATCAATGTCGCCATCGAATCCGTCACGACGAATGGCAACCACTTCGAGTGCCATTGTCGCTCCACCGCGCAGGGCCAGCGGTTTTGAAACCGCGTTACGATCGCCATTCCGTAGTTCCATGTGCATTGCCCACGCGACGACAGCAAAGTCAGGAGCCGACTTACGAATGACGAGTCGATAGACGTTCTTCGGATCGTTGCGCGTCCCGCCGAACAGATCGGAAAGTTGCAGCCGATGTAGACCGTCTTCCTTGATCTCCAACTTGCCGAGAATGTCAGCCGAACCGGCGTTGTACGGCGGGCCGTCATACGCGTAGCCGTTACTCGACACCTTCACGGGACTGGGGATGTCGCTGAACTCGGCGACGTCTGTTGCCTTCTCGACGTCACCGGTACGAGCGACATGCTGCACGAGGATCGACGGATCGGTCGGCAAACCGAATCGCTCGGACGCGACCTCGATCCACCAGACGTCTCCCTTCTTGGCCTCGAACTCGAAGACATCGACGTCAGCCGCCGGGAAGAAGCTCCCCGCGATGTCGCACGGCAACGAAATCTTTTGAGCCTTCGTGCGATCGTTGTTTGGCTCGGCCTCGGCCAGCTCGGCCTGTTCCTTGAGGCCCTGCGGTGGCCACGAGAAGGAGTTCACCGGCTTGGTCGAGGGCATCCGCACGATCGGCGCTCCGACCGGCAACTCCGACACTGCCAAGCGGTAGTAATATGCCTGCCCCCCCTTGAAGGTCAGTTCGTGGACTTTGATCACATACTTACCGTCCGCCGGGACAGTGAAGTCGAGCACGCCCCCTCGGCGTTCCACCAACAGATCGCGACCGGCGGCATCGGCAACGATCACGACTGCATCGAGCTTCGAATCAATTCCTCGCGTCGCGCAGTCGACGATGATTCGTTGCCCCTTTTTCGCTTCAAAGACGTAATGATCGACCGCCCGCTGAGTCATCGTGGCGTTGCAGATCGAGTTGACCTTCAACTCCATCGCGGTCGCCAGCGTCGTGTTGGCTTTCGACTGCACCGCTTCGTCGAGCGTCCCGACACAAAACGCTCGCGAGGACGAAATCCCCAACCGCGTCATCACGCGAGCCTCATGAATCCCGGCCGGGCAATCGGCGGAAATCGTCACGACGTACTTATTCGACTCCGGCTGCCCCGCCGCGTTCAACTTGCGAGCCGCCGTGATACGCCGATCCGAAAACGTCAACTCGTCCGCGTCGTCGATGTGCTCGCCGCTGATCGTGACCTCGACTTGAGAGCCGACTTTGGCACCCATCGGAGTCGTCGTCAACAACCGAGGAGCCGGTAGACCTACCGATTGAGCGAACGACGGCGATTCGATTCCGCAGGCCAATGCAACGAGTAACATCCACCGAAAATAACGAACGATATCGGTCATCATGTATCCAATCCTGAAATTAAGACGCGTCTGAATTACGTAGCGATAAATATTCGCTAAGGATTTCGCCTTCGGCGTACGGTCCATCTCCGTCGCCATCCCGCACCGGCTTATCAAACACAACCCACACAATTGTGAGCGGACCACGGGCTCCGTCAGTCACACGAAAGCAACCATCTGCACCTCCACACAACTCTGCAGCAAAGCTGGGGAACGGCCTGACGATACCGTTGGCTCCATCCGGCCAAAAGGCGTGGGGAGCGACTTGCACTCGAGTTCCATCAGTCCACGCCATCTGAACTACTCTCACACGTTTAATGGTTGAAAAGGAATTCCTTGGTATTGATCAACGCCCAAATGAGATCTTGGTAATTCGCATTCGCGGCCGTGCCGGGTTCATTCAAGTAGTCGATCGCGGTCTTCAGTTCTTGCGGGCGTGGTTCGCGCGAGAAGGCGGCGAGGTACAGTTCGCGGACTTTCGCTTCGGCCGGTTTGTCTTCTTTCGCGAGGCGTTCTGCTCGGCCGGTGGGGGCGGCGAGTTTGGCTTTCAGTTCGGCGGCGTTGAGCAGGTGCAGGCTCTGCGCGAGGCTTGAGGATTGGACTCGTTCACATTCGCAGACGCTCTCGGCTTCGGGGCGGCCGAAGACTCGCAGGAATTGCGATGAGGCGTTGTAGCTGTTGTCGGGGAGAGCGACCGCTCGCGTGCCGGGCGGGAGATTGGCGAAGTCGGTTTGCGTCCCCGCCAAGCGGTCGATCGCGTCGAGCAGCACCTCGGCCTGCAAGCGGCGCGGGTAGTAACGCGAGTAGTTCTGCCGATCGACGATGTTGTGTTGGTTCGGCACTTCGCTCAATTGATAGGCTCGCGATTGCGTGAGGACTCGCACGAGTTCCTTCAGATCAAATCCGCTGGCGATGAAATGCTTTTCGAGGGCTTCGAGCAGCGCGGGATTCGTCGGCGGATTCGTGTCACGGATGTCGTCTTCCGGCTCGATCAGGCCGCGGACGAAGAAGTGTTTCCAATACCGATTGACGAGCGACTTCGCGAAGAACGGGTTCGTCTTCCCGCCCATCCAATCGGCGAGTTTAAGTCGCGGGTCTGCGTCGGCGGCGATCTCTGGGATCGCATCCCCCAGTGCGGCGGGCTTGAGCGGCACGCCCGACTTGATGTTCGTGGCAGTTGCGATGCCGCGCTTGTGGAAGATCAAATCCTCGCCGCGAGTCCCCGACGGCTTGCGGCCGACCTGACTGAAGAAGGCGACCAGCGAATAATAGTCATCCTGGCTCCAACGCTCGAACGGATGATGATGACACTGAGCACACTGCATTCGCACGCCGAGGAAGAGTTGGGCGACATCTTCGATCTGCTCCTTCGGTTCTTTGACACGCTTGTACCACGCGACCGGCGGGTTGCCGATCACGGTCCCGGTCGCGGCGAGCACCTCGCGGACGAACTGGTCGTAGGGCTTGTTGGCGAGAAAGCTGTCGCGGACCCACGCATGAAACGCAAAGTTGGCAGTCGTGTCGCTGGGCTCGTCGCGGCGATTCTTCAGCAGCGCGGTCCACTTGTTGGCGAAGAAGTCGGCATAGTCCGGACTCTGTAGCAGGTTGTCGATGACCTTGTCCCGCCTCCCCTCGTCCTTGCTGGCGAGGAACGCGGTCGCTTCTTCGTCGGTCGGCAGCCGTCCGCCGATATCGAGGGTCACTCGGCGCAAGAACGTCGCGTCATCGGAGAGCGTTGACGGCGGAATGCCGAGAGACTTGAGGTTCGCAAAGACCAGCTCATCGACAAAGTTTTTCGATGACGGCAGGTTCTCAACGGGAGCACCCAGCGGCACCGACGCGCTGTAAACGGAAACTCGCGACTGATACCGAACCATCACCGCAACGTTGCCGACGATGTCGGAGATCTTCACGAGTCCGCGCTCACTCACATCAGCCATCGCTTTGTCGTTTGCCTCGTACAGCGCCATGTTCGTCACATCGCGGATGCTACCGTCCGAGTATTTGGCGATCGCCTTGAGTTGCTGTTCCGCTCCACGCTGAATCGTTCCGCGAGATGGTTCAACGTCAAACGAAACCAGCTTGGGAACTGTTGCGACGTCAAATGTTGCTCCTTGTTGAATCCAATTTCGCAGAAGTGCAAAGCCTTCCGAGTTGACAGGTAGTCGTACGCCACCACCATGAGGGACTTGCCCCGATCCTTTCAACAGCAACAAGCTTCGCTCTGGAGCCCCCGCGAAGAGCCGCCGACTTCGGCCATCTTTGGTCAGCGACTCAAAATCTTCCTGCGGCTCAAAGCCGAGCAGCGACAACTGAAATCCCTTTTGTCCGCCCCCTGCCTTTGCATGACAGACGCCAACGTTGCAACCCGCTTTCGTCAACACGGGCATGACTTGGTTCACGAAGCTCACGGATTGTTCGGCAGCAGCGGCGGTCATCGAAATCAACAGAAACAGGCTCACACCAGATAGCAAATGCCGACTCAATCGGAACGACAATCGCCGTGGAGCATCATGATCCGAGAAGTACATGTCGTCTCCGATTTTGGGCATGAGCGATGAGGTGGGCAAATCTGGGGGCTGCGAATAACTCAGCTTAGCACGCACTTTGAGTGAGCCGAAACAAAACATCGGCAAATACTAATGCGACCATTCGGTTCGTACCAACGCCAGATGACCAGCAAATGGCGTCATTCGATGATTCGTTTTAGGCTGTGTGTCAGGAATTCCGGTGAGCGTTATTCAAAATGTGATGGGCAAGTCAGCCCGTCCTACGAGAATGAGGAATTGCAATGAGAAGAACTCTTTTCACGAACGTCATGATTCTCGATTGCACGGGAGCCGCTCCTTATCTCGGTGAGGTGCTCGTTGAAGGGAATCGCATCACGACAGTTGCCCGCGAGATGAACCAGGTGTCACAAGAAGGGGTCGATGTGATTGACGGTGGCGGCGCAACGTTAATGCCGGGACTGATCGAATCGCACGCTCACCTGAGCATCGACGATGCAGCGGACCTCGTGCAAATCGGGATGATTCCGCCTGAAGAGACGACGCTCATCGCGGTACGAAACGCGAGGCTGTATCTCGACTGTGGCATCACCAGTTGCATCAGCGCGGCGTCGGCGAAGCCGCGTACGGATGTCGTGATTCGAAATGCAATTAACAAAGGTGAGATTCCGGGACCGAGATTGCTGGCGGCCAGTCCTTGGCTGACCGTAACCGGCGGACTCGGCGATATGCGAACACAGCAGATGCCACACATGTCGTCGATGGCGATCACGTTGGATGGTCCAGAGGAGTTTCGGCGAATGACTCGCGAGTTGATTCGAGAAGGAGTGGACATTATCAAGCTGGTCATCTCCGGCGACACGTTCGTACCGCACGCTCCTTCGCATACGACGGTCATGAGTGAATCGGAGATCGCGGCGGCGGCGGAGGTCGTACATGCTCATGGAAAGCGGATGAGTGCTCATTGCCGCAGCGCAAACTCGGTCAAGCTGGCGGTGAAGTATGGTGTGAAGGTGATCTATCACGCCAATTTTGCGGACGAAGAGGCGATCGACCTGCTTGAAGCGAATAAAGACTGGGTCTTCATCAGCCCTAACATCGGCTTCACGGCGACAGCCTCATATGCCGGAGAGAAATGGTTTACCGAGCAGCAAGTGCAAGAGTTTGGCTTCCGCGAAGAATTGGCTGGTGCAGCTCAAGGGCTGAAGGAACTCAAGCGACGCGGTATCCGGATTCTCGGTGGCGGCGATTACGGATTCTTCGTGACTCCACACGGTGAGAACGCACGCGATCTTGATCATCTCGTTCGCTATTGCGATTTCACCCCGATGGAGGCGCTACTGACAATGACAAAACATGGCGGAGCGGCGATGGATTTACCCAATGAGCTAGGACAAATTCAACCTGGCTTTTTGGCTGATCTGCTTTTGGTGGCGGGCGACCCACTAGCCGAACCGAAGGTGTTGCTCGACCGCAAGAGAGTGATCGCGGTGATGAAGAATGGTGAGTTTCATCGACGACCGATTTGATGCCATAGAAGGTCTTGCGTTCAAAATCTTGCGTAGCCGTCACGCTACCGACTTGGCGATTGATTGCGTCCTGCCAGTTTCGATGCGGCGTTGAGAAACTCATCCGCGCGCGGGTCATGATCGCAATGCAACAGAACTCCCATCAGAAACTGTCTATCGAGGTCACGTGAGTCTGCTTTCGCCCATTGGCTCACTTGATCAAGCCACTCTTTCTTTTTTGCGAGTCTGTCGGCGTCATCGGCATTCGAGCCGAGAACCTCATCGAGTGTGGCTGCGTTTTGGAGTGCGTCTGGAGCAATCTGGAAACCACGTTTGAGTTTGGCGACGGCGTGCGAGTACCGCTGCATCGCAACCAAGGCGAACGCTTGCCGAAAATAGACTTCACTGTCCCAGCCAACATCGCGTTGAGCCGCTAAGTAGCAGAGGTAGGCTTCGGTGTATTTGCCAGTTCGCAACAACCGGTCTCCATTGGCAACGTCTGACGATAACACGTCCCCGTTTGGCGTTTCGACGGCGCTGACTTGTTGAATGTCAGACGCTTGTCTTTTAACTGATGCTGGTTGCGAACTACGAGGCGATGCTGATTCACGGTGCTCTGTCACTTGCACGTTTGGCGGTGCGGACTTCTTTCCAAAACGCGGTGTCCAAGCAGGCGCAGACAGGTAACTACGTGGATACACAGTCTCGGGGTAATACGGAGTCACTGGGAAGATCGATGTGCGCTGCACGATCCATTCAGGAGTTGTTGCTGACGCAACTGCTGGGACACCGCCCCAGAAGTAGCCGGTCGTTGCTCCGTTGTAGCCTGATGAGTAAGCCCCGCTCGATGGCGTCGAGAAGTAAGAGTTGTAGGCAATTGGCGAGCCGTACCAATTGTGAAACGAGACACCGTAAGGATCGGTGACGCACATCGCTCGTGGCAGATAGCTCGCGACATATGGTTGAGATGAAGTTGCGTATTGCGGGGGCATGGCAGGCTGCGCCTCCGCAGTCTGAGGTCTCAGACCGACAAGCAACAGCCACAGGAAAAGCCCCGCTCCACAACGACGTCGCATCATGTTCTCCGTTCGACAGGGCCGCCATCTGATCATCCAGTAGCGGCACGTCGAGCGGGATTCTCAGAGCGTGGAACGGGGGGCGTCAAATTAGAATTCGAGCAACCTCACACGAATCGACGAAAGTCAAACCGATTGGTCCGATACCGCCGGTTAAGCGACTAGCGTGCGAAAATGCATCAAACGTCAGCGTGAATCTACTTACTCAAACTGAGCGTTTTCAAGGAAGGGAATTTCACCGCCAAGGCGCTAAGAACGCGAAGAGCCACAATGGAAGCAGGCCGTTTCCAAGGTCGCCGTGCATCACGGCTATTAAGAACTGTTTGGGAGTCTTCCTTCGCGTACTTTACGCCTTGACGGTGAAAACTGCTCAGTTTGAGTACTCAGACGACCATCATTGCTGCTGCGTCTCGCTGAGCCTCATCCAGCAACGTCGGCAAAGCTTCGACAAACGCCGTTTCAAACTGACCGTTTTCATCGTTGACGAGCAATGACAGTGCTGAGGGTGGAACGAATTCCGCCAGCATATTCTCCCCGAAGCGTTCCCAGTCATTGGCGAGTTGATCGGCCACAGCAATGAGCGCCGTTAAGCATTGATGCTCTTCCGCGAGTTCCGGTTGGTGATGATTCAAAATGACAGACGGGATCGGTTGTGGGATTTGATTGCCTTGAGTGAACCACGCCCCCAAGTGGCAGTGATCGGTACCAGTTGCTTCAAGTTCTCTGTCTAGCAACTCTGGTGTCTCTTCAAAATCGAGCGGATCGAACTTAAGAAACAACTCCGGAACTACGACCGCGAACAAGATGCGACCGAAATCGTGCAATAGACCTGCGGTGAATTCCTCCCCTTGAAAGCCGAGGCGGAACGTGCGATTCAATCGAGTCGCCAACAAGGCTGTCGTGAAACTGTGTCGCCACAGCGATTCGCGAATCCATTCTTGAGACATACTGACTCGGTGCATCAAGCTGGCCACGCTGGCCGACAGAATGAGGTATTGGCACTCACGAAAGCCAATTCGCATCACACAGCGATTGAGGTCTAAAATTGGAGTAACTGGGCAATACAACGCGCTGTTTGCCATCTTCAGAATGTCCGCTCCGAGCTTCACATCTCGTTTGATGACGTTGGTGAATTCTTGAATTGAGCAGTTGGGATTTTTAACGATCTCCAACGCTTCTTGAGCAACGGCGCGCAACATCTGCAATTGCCCCACACGTTTCTTCAACGCTTGAATGATCTCTGGGGGCGGCATTAGTACGGGATCAACAAAGCGAGCGGTAGCAATCACGAAATTCTCCTTTTTCTGATACTTCTTACCAAAGCCAACAACCATCACTCGCGAGTCAGACGGAACGCGATAATGTCCGATTTCCGATGATTCCGCCAAATCGGACGCTGAAGCGTTCCGGCTGATGGGCAGTTGGTTGCAGTGAGCAGTCTCCATTTTGCAAACGGGTTGAGGGGATCAGTGCCTGTGGGGGAAACATGGCATGCGATGCGTTCAAGGGTTGTCGGGGACAGAGCTTGTTGAGCCGACGCTTATCGGAGGTGCCGTCGTTGTGTTTCGCGAATTCATTTTGATCGTCGCGATCATGAAGCCGATGAACGCGATCGCGGCGACCCAGCGCCAGCCGCGTTCGGTCGAGATCGGGAACGCATTCTGTACGACACGAGATTTGACGGGCTCGCAGCGAGGATTGTCGAACGGCAGCTCTTCATCGGGAGTCAGGTCAACATCGCACGACAAGCGGACGCGGTTTGTGTTTTCCAAGTAGTCCGACAACGCATCGGCAAAATCGACCGCGGAGGTGAACCGGTCAGAGCTAAGTTTGGCCATTGCTCGGCGACAGATGGCATCCAGCCGACCGTCATCGTCGCCAGAGACGTGTAACGGTGCGGCATCCTTCGACAGTATTTGTGCCAAGACTGACGCGACCGTTCCGTCATACGGCTTATGGCCGCTGAGCATTTCATACAAAATGACGCCTAACGCATGGATGTCGGTAGTCGGACCGATCTCGTCGATCTTGCCTTCGACTTGTTCGGGCGACATGTACGCAGGGCTGCCCAGGATTGTCCCTTGTTGAGTGATCTCCACTTCGCCCGGTTGATGACGTCGTGCCAATCCGAAGTCCATCAATATCGGCTCGCCCTCTTTGTTGATCATGATATTGGCGGGCTTCATGTCGCGATGCACGATCCCCATTTGATGAGCTTGATGCAGCGCTGTTGCCAGCGTGCGTGCCAACTTGACCGCATCGATCGGTGCGATCAAACAGCCGCCGACCAAGGATTCCGACAGCGGCTGACCGTTGATGTAGGCCATCGTCAAAAAAGGTTGACCATCGACCTCGCCGAAGTCATAGATCGGGCAAAGATTCGCATGCTGTAGTGAAGCCATCGAACGAGCTTCGCGGTAAAACCGCTCGACGACTTCTTGTCCGTCTCCAGGCTTCATTCGCAACACTTTCAGGGCAACCTGCCGATTCAGAATTCGATCCGAAGCTAAATAGACCGTCCCCATTGCCCCCTGACCAAGTTCACGAGATAACGTATAGCGGCCAAACGGTTGCGGATATTCGTTGACGGGAGTTACTACTTCATTCTGACTGGCTTCCGAGAATTCTCCGTCGGGTCGAACGCGAACAGTCGACTCCATATTTTGATCTAAGAGGTTGGCATCGGGGACAATGAGTCCCATCGGTCGCGTTTCTGATGAGGGCTGCAACATCTCGGTACGCAACGATTCCAACAGCGCGCGAATCAACTCTGACGCGGGGAATTGCAGCAGCCGTTTCGATTGCGATTCGGACTTTAGCAGTCGCTTCAGGCTCGATCGCAATTCAGGACATGACGCACAGGCTTGGTCGAGGAACTCCGAGCGTTCTGCTTCCGTCGCCAAGCCAGCAGCGTGAGAAAACATTTGCCGAATTTGATTTCGAGCGGTCATGACCTCATCGATCAGCCGCATCAAACGACCGCTGACTTGCTTCGATTCGGGGACCGAGCCGACATGTGAATCCACCAAATTTTCAATGATGAAATCACTCAAACTATTTGCCGTGCCGCGTAGCGGTTCGCTTTGCTGATGCAATAATTCTTTGCGTTGAAACGGCGAGGGTGGTCCGCCGACTCTTAGGCTTTGAGCCTTACTATGAGCTTTCGCGACAAGATTGGGCTTGAGTTCTGCGGGCGAAGTTTGTGGCGGGCTGTTGTTAGAAAGCAGAGATCGCCCCATGCGAATCACGCCGAGCAACTCGGTGGTCATCTCCAAGGATTGCTGAGGCCAGCGTTCACGCATCGAACGCAGCAATTGACCGCCATGTTGGCAAAGTGTTTCGAAGTCGCGCCGCCCAACTCGGCCTGACATCTCTCCCAAACCTTGCATCACTTCGACAAGGGTAGTCAGTTTATTCGGGTCGTCTGGGGACTTCCGCCAGTCAGTTACGCCGAGATCCAACAGGTCCAGCTCTTCAAGGCTGCGGCTTGTGAATTTTCGCGTCATGTTGGAGGCCAAATTCATGGGACTCATCCGGAGCGCAGTGCGGTGGGTTTCTGAGCCGCATCAGGTGAATGGTCGAAGCCCTCGACGGTGACTTGATCGAAAGTTCGACACTCACGCGGAAATCGCCAGCGGCATGTTCAACTTGGCCGATCGTGCGCATTGAGACGATCGCATCAACTACGGAGATGCTGGAAAGGAGACGGTGAAAGTTCCCACGCGCACCAGCGGCTTGCAGCTAGGCGGGGTCGCTGTCGTTTAGGGTAAGTCAGGGAAATTCCGACGACGGCCCGCCGGCTAATAGTGCGGATATGGATTACTTCGTAGTTCCGCCTTTATGCGGCGCGCGCAGTAGGTCCCGCCTAAAAGCGGAATCCCGAACTCGTTTATACCGTGCCTTCTCAGTTGGTTGTCTTGGCCAACAATTTCTAATTCCCAATTGCAATGCGCATCAGTGTCTTATAGTCTTAAGACACCGCTGCGGCGGCGGAGCGAGCATGGCAAGCAACTTCCTATTCCAGATTCACCCAACTTCCGGAGTGCCGATTTATCGGCAGCTTATGGAGCAGGTGCAGTCGCACATTCATGCCGGACGATTGCCCGTGGATGAGATGCTGCCGTCGGTTCGGCAGATCGCGGAAGAGTTGCAGGTCAATCCGATGACGGTCTCGAAGGCGTATTCGTTGTTGGAACGAGACGGCCTGATCGAACGAGTGCGCGGGCAAGGGATGCGAGTCAAAGCGGTGTCGCGAGCGATGCTCCCGGTGAAGGATCGCCGGCAAATGATTCTGCCGTTGCTCGAACAAGTAGCGGCAAAGGCTTTTCAACTGGGGCTGACGCGCGAGCAAGTGCTGGCGGCGTTAAACCCGTTGCTCAAGGAGCGTGGCGATGACTGAATCAGTTTTCCACAAATCAGGCCCAAGACAATCAGTCTTGGAAATGCGCGGCGTGACGAAACGGTTCAAGGAGAGGACCGTTTTGGATCAACTCGACTTCGCGGTCCCGCGCGGATCGGTGACGGGACTGCTCGGCAAAAACGGAGCGGGCAAAACGACGCTGCTGAAGTGCGCGTTGGGTTTGCAGACTCCGCAGGCCGGGACGATCACGGTCTTCGGCGAGGACTCGCGAGTGCTCAGCGGCGCGGCGAAGGCGCGGCTGGCGTATGTGCCGCAGGAAGTCAGTCTTTATCCGTGGATGAAGATTCGGCAAGTGGTCGCTTACACGGCGGCGTTTTATCCGCTGTGGAACTCGCGGTTGATCGAGCGCTTGATCAAAGAGTGGGAGATCAATCCGGAAGACAAAGTCGGGCCACTTTCGACCGGGCAGCGGCAGAAGCTCGGCATCTTGTTGGCACTGGGACATGAGCCGGAACTGTTGATTCTTGACGAGCCGGTTGCGAGCCTCGACCCGACGGCCCGGCGACAGTTTTTGGCGACGTTGCTCGACATCTCATTGAACGGCGAACGAACGATTCTGTTTTCAACGCACATCACATCGGACCTCGAACGAGTGGCCGATCGAGTGGCGATCTTGAAGGAAGGCCTCATCGTCTACGACGACGAGCTTGCGCAGCTGAAGGACTCCGTGAAGCGACTGCGAATCAGCGTGCGGAATGGATTGCCGGATGATCTTCGCTCACTGCCGGGAATGCTGCACTGCGAAGCAAACGGCAAGACGGCGGTCTTCAGTCTGCGCGGTTTTCAACTGGACTTGCCGGAACGACTCGCTCGCGAGTGGTCAGCGGAAGTGAGCGTTGAAGATTTGAACCTCGAAGAGATTTTCTTGGAACTGCATCACGAGTAATCCCTGGAGTGCGGTGGCTCGACACCGCCCTCCATTCATTTGGAATTGAGGCTCTCGAATTCCAAAAACCGGACCAATGGAAACTAGATCGCCGAATTCTGAAGCGATCGTTTTTAGGGCGATCAACGTCGTCATTCCAATTGAATGGAGGGCTGCGTCGAGCCGCAGCACTCCAAGGGGGAAATCATGTGGCATCGTTGCGGACTGGTCGCGATGACGTACGGCACTCGGAAACTGCTGTGATTGGTACTGGGGTTTTATGTGCTGATCTCGATTCCGTTTTTCTTCATGGCAAACAGTCGCCCGGATCATTTTGCGCGGGTGTTCGGGATGTTCCCGAAGCTTTTTTTCCAGGCGTATGTCGCGTTCTTTTTCGGAGCACATTTGAAGCAGCAGTTCGCGAATCCACGAGCTCGGTTGATGCCGAGATTTGCGGGACCGCATTTAGTTGTGTCGATGTTGATCTTCGTGGCCACTGTGGTTTGGGCCGTTCTTCCTGCGGTCGGGAGTCCGTCCGTTTCGGTATTGGGCTTTTCGGCGATCGCATTGCATCTCGGTGCGTTGGCACTGCGACTGGGATGCAGCCCTGATCCGATCGGGACCGCAGTTCTCTGTGCGACGATCGGTTTGTCGATGACGGCCGTGGGTCGAGCACTCGCAGTGGAGATCGCAATCGGGTCGGAACCGATCTTGGCGATCGCGATGATCTCGGCACATGTCGCGTCGCTTGTGTTGTTGCTCAATCATTTGACGAAGCTGGACGAGGACGATCCCGATTACTCGAAGGTTCAAGCCTTCAACGTGTGGGACTTGCGAGCGTCCACTCAGCGGAACTTTCAGCGAAACGTTTCGCTGAGCAACAACTGGATGTTGAATCTGATTGCGGGAAGTGCTGCGGCTCGGTTGGAGCGAGCGACTTCAGCTCCGGCGACGACACCGAGTCAGCGTGCCACGTTGTTTGGTTTGGGTGACAACTGGCCGTCACCGATTTGGATGAATCAGATCATGATTGGTCTGATGGAAGTCGTTCTGTTGCAGATGGGAGGCCGCAATTCGATTCAAACATCGCAAGGCTTCCGTGCGGCGATGCTGATGCCGATGTTCATTTCTCTGTCCCTCGTTTTAGGTCAATGGATGCCGTGGATGCAGCGTTGGGCTCGGTTGGGTTATGAGTCGTTGCGACCTATCAGTCGGCGAGAATGGGTTTGGGAAAACGGGATCGCGATTGCCAAGACGGTAATGCTGAATCAAGCGTTTGCCATCTTGATGCAAGTGCTGATTGTGGCCTTATTGTTGCCACAGTTCTTGACGGACCCGGTGCTCTGGGAAGCGTTGATCTGGTTCACGGGTTGCCAAATTTTGGTATTCGGAATCTGCGCGTGGCTGGCGTCGTATGGCTCCATTTTGCTGATGAGTGGGATGATGGGAGGTTGCTCAATGGGCCTGTTTGCATCGTGGGGAGCGCCTGTGGTTCACGGTACGTGGGGCATTCCGCTGACAGCCTGTTTGAGTTTGGTTGCATCGCTGATCGGCGTTTGGGTGAGTCGGGTGGCATTCAAGCGTTGGTGTGAGATGGACCTGCCGTAGTTCATCCTGGAGTGCTGCGGCTCGACGCAGCCCTCCAATCAGTTGGAATGACGACGCTGATTTTGAAGTCAATTAGTTCTCAAATTGATTTCGTAGAGACGGTGATTGAACTGACGGCGTCGCTATTCCAGTCGATGGAGGGCGGTGTCGAGCCACCGCACTCCAGGGTAACGCGAAATGAAAGTCAGACTCATGTTTTCCAATCGAGTTCGCATCGTTGTGAAGTGTTGGCTGGTGCTGTCGGTCGCAGTGTTCTTCGTCCGACTGGGGCCGGTGATGGCTCGGTATCGAGCGGCCGAGCAGAAGTTCGCGGACCTCAACTTCGAGGCGAAGCAGCCGGCGGCTCCGGTGATCGTGAATGATCCGCATTCGCCGCGTCCCGAATTGACACTGTCTCTC
This sequence comes from Planctomycetia bacterium, assembly GCA_026400935.1. Lineage (GTDB taxonomy): Bacteria > Planctomycetota > Planctomycetia > Planctomycetales > Planctomycetaceae > SXKJ01. The sequence goes on from JAPLNX010000051.1 coordinate 19,672, forward strand.
GCAGGGCGTGCGATCAAGAAGTTGGACGAAAGCCAGATACCGTGGGCACAGATCGTGATGCCGAAGCGAGACGCGATGTATTTGGCCGCGAACCGGAAAGGTTACTTCGCCAACCTGAAAGAGAATTGTGTGATATTTGATTTTCCTCAGCCGCGCGATGAAGCGGGAGGGCTATACGGCATCGCGGTCGCGTCGCAGGTCATGGCCACTGTCGGCGAACATACTGTCGTGCAGTTTTGGAATTCGATGACTGGCGAACTGCTTGCCACAGTCGAAGACGAGCATCCGACGATCGCCGCTTTCCCCGATCTTTCGGAGCATGCGAAACGACATCAGAACAAGCTCCGCTATCAAGACGCAGGCGCTCGAAAAATTGTCGCTTCACCGCGAATAGGCAGCCTATTCGCGATCGGAAAAGTAGACGGCACGATCGAACTCTGGGGCGACCTCGCGTACCGCGATCATCCGCAGTTGCTGAATGAGCAAGACAATCCCAAGTCGTGGCCGCTCTTCACAAAGCGATTGGGTTTCATCAGTCGCAAGAAAGTGCATGACGGCAAAGTGGAAGACCTCGCATTTTCACACGGCGGTAGGAAGCTCGTTTCAGTCAGCGGTTACACGGCGACGGGACACGGAACAATACCCACGCCGGACGGAAATTCTGGTGGCTACGAAATGCTCCAGTTTGACCCGAATTCCAAAAGTGATTTAGTGGTGTCAGCGACGAGTTCTTTGCAAGAAGAATGGCGTCAACCGCTGCCGCATCGACCGGGTGAGTTGGCGTTGTCGATTGGCGCTCAGCACGCGGTTCCCGGAGAATTTCAGGCACCGTTCGCCGTTGCGATGTTTCACGATGGCGTACTTCTCGGAGACCTCAACAAAAAGGAAGTCACCGGTACGATCAAATCCCCGGTCGATGAGCCGTCTGCGATGGTGCAATCGCTGGCCTTTCATCGTAGGGAAAGTGCCTTGCTGACTCTGCACACGTCGTATTCTGGCGAGAAAGAGAACGTGACCATCGAGACTGTGATGTCGCTGTGGCAAACAAGTTCCCGCCGCCGCATTGCGACCGCTCGCCTTCCCGGCCTATTCATGGCTGCTGGTTGGGACACCCAAGGGACACGGTTTGCGCTGATCCGTCACAACCCCGCGATGAGCAAACTCCCTCCCAGCATGACGAACCTGTTGCCGTGGTCCACGCAACCGACCTCGCCGTTCTTGTTTCATGTTTGGGACGTGAAAGTGATTTCTCAATCTGGCGGTGTGGCTGTTGCAGAGTGATTTGTTGTTGACTTGCTCGAAGCCTTACCCCTCGCTGGCTGCCGCCTTCGTTCTAAAGATTTCATCTCGTTTGATGATAGCGGACGCTTCCAGCATGACGTCATTGGGGACTTCGGTGAATGCGATGATCGACAGGTCTGGTAGGCCGCGCGAGAGCAAGTGGCGAATCGGGCGGCGGATAGCAGAATCGACGAGCAGGGCAACTTCAATTTGCTGTTGACTCGATTCACGCAACGCGGTTGCCAAGCGAACGATGAGTGCTTCGAGTGCATCGGGTGGGATTGCTAAGCGTTTTTCTTTTTCTTGCAAACTGCGGCGCAGTTCCAATTCGAGATGCGGATCAAACACGATCGCGTGAATGCGATGATCGGCATCCAGGAACGGTTCGCAGATCGCACGTGGCAAGTAGCTGCGGGCACGGTCGGCCAGTTCGAGCGGATCTTTCGTCATTGGTGCATGATGCGCCAACGCTTCCAAGATGCGCGTCAGGTTCGTGATCGGCACTCGCTCTTCGAGTAACGCTGTGAGGACTCGATGAACGGCCCCCATCGAGAGCATGTTGGGAATCAGTTCATCGACGACTGCTGCGGATGTGGATTTCGCTTGGTCAATCAATTTGGTCACGTCTTCGCGGCTGAGTAGCTCGCTTGCGTAGCGTTTGAAGACTTCGCGAAGATGCGTGATCAGCACACTGGGAGCATCGACTACGGTGCTTCCCAGCATCGTCGCCTGAGAGCGATCGTTTTCGCTGATCCATTTCGACGGCAGACCGAACGCCGGGTCTTTCGTCTCGATCCCTGCGAACGTGAGCGGTGACCCATCGGGCGAGATCGCAAGCACCCGATCCGGTTGCAGTGTGCCGCGAGCGACCTCTTGACCGCCAATCAAAATGCGATAGTCCTGTGGTTCAAGCACTGCGTTATCTCGAATACGGACGAGTGGAATCCACAAGCCTGATCGTTTCGCCAGATCGCGTCGTAGCGTGCCGATCCGTTGCAGTAATGTCAGCCCTCGTGGCGGATCGACCATTCCCAGCAAACGACTGCCGATCTCGATGCACGCGCGGTCGGTCTCTAAGAACTCTGACAAATGCTCTTCCATCGGTGAGAGCGGAGTCGCTGACGCGGCGGCTTGTTCTCCCGAGGACTTGTCTGTGCGAGCGTCTGTTGGACGAAGTTTCCTCGAGATCGACCAGAGTCCCGCCGCCATCAACAAGAAGGGGATCGTTGGCATACCGGGAGCCAGTGCGAACAAGCTGAGTATCCCCGCGCCAATTTGCAGCGGACGACGCTTTGTGAAAAACTGGGATCCTATTTCCGAACCAAGCCCAATCTGGTTCGAGGACTTCGTCACGAGCAGACCAGCCGCCGTCGCCGTGATGAGCGCTGGGATCTGCGAAACCAGTCCGTCACCAATCGAGAGGATCGAGTACGTCCGAATGGCCAGACTCAGCGGCATCCCATTGAGCATTCCAATGATGATCCCGCCAACCAGATTGATCGCCGTGATGACCAATCCTGCGACCGCGTCACCGCGTACGAATTTGCTGGCACCGTCCATTGCGCCGAAGAACTCAGCTTCTTGCAGTAACACACTTCGCCGTCGCTTCGCCTCAACGTCGTTGATGCCACCTGCGTTGAGGTCCGCATCAATCGCCATCTGCTTGCCGGGCATCGCATCCAATACGAATCGCGCGCCGACTTCCGAGATACGGGTTGCACCTTTGGTGATGACCAAAAACTGAATCACGACCAAGATCAAGAACACAACCAGTCCGACCACCAAGTTGCCGCCGACCACAAAGTTGCCGAACGTTTCGACGATCTTTCCCGCATCTGCCTGCAACAAGATCAACCGCGTCGTGGCAACATTCAACGACAACCGAGCCAACGTCAGTACCAACAACGTTGAAGGAAATACCGACAACTCCAACGGCTGTCCCACACCTAACGTCACCAGCAGCAGCAAGACGGTGACACTCAGATTGACCGTCAACAACACGTCCAGCAACGCAGTCGGTAGTGGCACGATCAACACGAGAATCATCGCCATGACCGCGAGCGGAAAGACGAGTTCTGAACGTTGATTAGAGGCTGAGGCTGGTAGAGCGACGGACATGACGAGTGCCTACGGAATACACGGGAAAACACGTAAGGAAGACAAAGAAAAATGGACTGGTCAAATAAGTGATGTTTGTATTGCGTGCGATCTCGCTTCTCGGATTCTAATTGTTTGGTTTGTTGCTGACCGCCTTATTGCCGCCTTCTGTGTCATTCCGTGTGTTCCGTGTGTTCCGTGCGCACTCTTCATGCCGCTGCCCCTCGCAACCTGTACACGTAAGCCAGTACTTCACTGACGGCTAGAAACATTGCTTGTGGAATCTCTTGTCCGACCTTGGTCATTTTGTAGAGCGCGCGGGCGAGCGGTTTGCGTTCGATGACCGGGATGCCGTGCCGGCGAGCCTTCGTGGCAATTTGTAGTGCGAACGAATCTCGGCCTTTCGCCACGACGATTGGAGCTGATGTCACGCCACGTTCGTAACGCAAAGCGATCGCGTAGTGCGTCGGGTTCATGATCACGACCGTCGCTTTCGGGACTTCTGTGATTGCTCGACGTTGAGTCGCGATTTCGCGGGCTCGCTGTCGGCGTTGATTGCGAAGCAGCGGATCGCCTTCTTCTGACTTTTGTTCTTCCTTCATTTCTTGCTTAGACATCATCAGTGACTTCTCATGTCGGAACCATTGCACGGCATAGTCCCCAGCACCGATGGCGACGAGCGAACCGGCGACCGCCACGATCATGCGTGAAGCCAAGTACCAGGTCGTGCTGACGCTCTCACCGAGCGTGCCCGATGGCAGCGAAGCGATGATCCCGTCTGATCCGCGCAGCACCCACCAAACTACGGAAGAGATCAAGATGACTCGCACGATGGCCCAGATGCCGCGAGCGACTCCCGCCAACGACATGATCCGCTGCCAGCCTGCCACAGGATCGAGCTTTTCCCACTTCGGTCCCAACGATTCGGGAGTCACTCGCAAGCCGACTTGAGCCAGGTTTGCTCCCAGGCCCACCGCGAACATTCCTCCACACAACGCGCCTACGATCTCAAGTCCACGTCCGGCGACACGTTGCATGAGGTCACTCGCCTCGTGCGAATTCATTTCCACGGGCAAGTATTGCAAGCGTTCCAGTAAGACCGCATGCAGGCCATTTACCAGTGAGCCACTCCCCCACGTGACCATCGTCGCGCCGGCGAGCAGTAACAGCGAATTAGCCAGCTCGCTGCTGAATGCGAACTGCCCCTGCTCACGTGCCTCATCGCGGCGGCGTTCTGTTGGCTGTTCTGTTCTTTCGAGTCCTTCGTCGTGATCGGCCATCGAATCAGCCTCCCTTCAGTAAGGAAGAGGAACGATGTAAGACCGACAACATCCAGGGCACGAGTTCCGGCCACAGTGTCAGCATCGCGAGCATGCCGACGAGCACACGCAATGCAAACCCTGCCGACATTAAGTTCAATTGCGGAGCCGCTCGCGTCAGTAACGCCAACAACAGCGACGTCAGAAACATCACGCAGCCCACGGGAGCAGCGAGCAACAATCCCCACTCTGTCACCGATGCGAGCGCTTGTAACTGACGTCCCGGCGGCACCGGCAAGTACGATCCTCCCAACGGTTGCAACGCAAACGTTTGGTGCAGCAACGCAAGGAAGAGGTGATGGACGTTCTGCGACAAAAATAGCAATGTGCCGACCAACTCAAAGAATTCACCCATAACGGTGCTCGGCCGAGCTTGTGTGGGATCGGTGATCGAGCCCAACGTCAGGCCCATCTCTTGAGCCACGTATTCTCCCGCGATCCGAAACGGCACGAGAAACAAACTGAAGGTGTAACCGAGCACGGCTCCGATGATTGACTCACGCGCGACGGCCAATATCAGTCCTAGCCACGGCGATTGATTCACGGAAAAGACGGCCTGAGCCTGAGCCGCCCCGCTGCTCGTAAACCAAAAGCTCGACAACGCCAACGCGAGCGACAGCTTGACGAGCTTCGGCACCGCTCGTCCTCCCAGCACTGGAGCCAACGCCAAAAACGCGGACACGCGAGCCAGTATCAAGGCCAGTGTCACGAACGAGGTTTCGATGATGGCGTGCATGGTTTAGCCGTGAATCGCAAGCAAACTTAGCCAAGCCCTGCTGAGCCTGGCCATAAAATACATCCTTCACTGACCAATATGAGCCGCTCGGGCGAGCATCTGTGTGGTGAAGAACACCGACATCTCCAACATCCAGGGCATCAACACCACGAACAAACCGGCCAACGCCAAGATGCGGGGAGCGAAGCTCAAGGTCTGTTCTTGAATGCTCGTCACCGCCTGGAAAATGCTGATCACCAGACCCACCAACAGACTGACCGCCAGCGCCGGCAGCGTCAGCAATGTGGCGAAGTACAAAAACTCGCGACCGATAGTGATGGGATCGAGATCAGTCATGGGGAGTTTCCTTGACTCGTAGCACAGACGGATCGGCTGGGGGGCAATAGATAGAAATCACAGGCGAGCCGCCTGTGCTACGAGTCACAAAAAACTTTGATTCACCGCTAGTGCGATCAGATGCCAACCATCGGCCAACACAAACAACAACACTTTGAATGGAGTTGAAATAATCACCGGTGGCATCATCATCATGCCCATCGACATCAACACGACGGAGACGACGATGTCCACCAACAAGAACGGCAAGTAAACACAGAAACCCATTAAGAACGCGGTCTTCAACTCGCTAATCATGAATGCCGGGATCAAAGCGGCAATCGGTGTGTCCTTCGCCTCGTTGATTGGGCCAGACTTTGACATGTGTAAAAACAGCGCGAGATCTTGCTTGCGAGTCTGCCTCAGCAAGAACACCTTTTGCACATCTGCTCCGCGATGCAGCGCTTGAAGTCCCGTAATCTTCCCAGCCAAATACGGCGAGACCGCTTCTTCGCTGAGCGTATTCCAAGTCGGCTGCATGATAAAAAACGTCAGGAACAGCGCGAGTCCCATCAAGACTGAGTTCGGCGGGATTTCTTGTGTCGACATTCCGCGCCGCACGAAAGACAGCACAATCATGATACGCGTGAAGCATGTCAGACAGGCCAACGCTGCCGGGATCAGCGCGAGGCTGCCCATCATCAATGACATCTGAATTGGTGGCGAAAGGTTTTGCAGAAACCCAGAATCGCTGAGCTGCTCTGCCACGTGTTCGATGTTCGACATGCTGGCCTCCTGCCATGTTCTTATTCACCCCACTGACCTTGTCTCAGTGGTTTCAGACTTTTTGCACTACGCACATTTCGTTTGGGAGCTTAATTTTCGTAATGCAGAAGCCCGATGACCACCGAGGCAAACTCGGTGGGGCCTTTTGATCACGCCGCCTCTGCGGCATCTGGTTTCCAAACGGCTAACGAACTATTTGAGGACGTGACCGTTTCGGTCGCCTCTACTTGCTGATCCAAAACTTCTGCGAACGAGGTCGGCAAGACAATCAGTGACTTTAGACCGTTAGCGTCCGTCCCTGCGACCAAATGGGTATCACCGACTTTGATCAGGAACAACGTCGCGCGATGTCCGAGGACCACGCTCTCTTCGATCTGAAGTTTCTTCGTTGAATTCGGATCATTCGGACGCTGTAACCAGCGGCGTCCAACAACGAGTGTTGCAACACACAGTCCAAGTGTCGCAACAGTTCCCAATGCCAATCGCAACAAGAGGCCGCTCGTATCTGGCGGCTCCGGCCAGTTAGGTGAGTAGCTGAAATCAACTCCAGACTCGCGAACTGTTGTTGTGTTTTCGGATGATTTGTCGGCAATCTGCGATGACGGAGCTTCAGCCGCTTCAATGAGCGAAGTCGTGAGCATCAGCAACAGTATTCCGCTGATCTGGAAGTATCGCATAAAGGCATCCTTGCCATGACTAACTGGTGCGCCGGAAGGCGTTAGCCCGCAGACTATTTCGCGGATGTCCAGGGGCTGACGTCGGCCGGTTCAGCAAAATCCGTTTGTCGAGCGTTGTTAAGCACTCGGCACATCACGCGGAGCGTGCTGGCTAAGTAATTGGAGACGTCATTAGTTTCAGTTGACGAGTTCTGTAATGCGGATGGCGAATTGATCGTTGAGAACCACCACTTCACCGCGAGCGACTCGCACGTTTTGTACAAGCAAGTCCACCGGCTCTGAGACCATGCGATCCAATTCAACGACAGAACCGACGCCCAGATTCAACATTTCATCAACCGACAATGTCGACCGGCCGAGGACCACTTCCGCTTCCAGTTTGACGGCGTGGAGATGATCCAGACCGCGGTCGGTAGTGCCGTGTGTCGGCGTCAACCGAGCGAACTGCGGTGTTTTGGCCGACAGTCCATCTTGTGTTGAGCGACCCGCTGAATCGTGTGATGCTCTCGTGTGATCAAGCTCCTGATCGACGGTGTCGAGGGCCGCTTCAAGTGTTTCTGCCATGTTGCTTTCCTTGGATTCAAACGTGTTTGCGCTCTGGACTGCAATCACTTGGACAAGTCGGATTCGATTTGAAATGCCTGTTTTCCAGCGATCTGTCCAGGCCATCCCGTGAATGCTGCGCGACCGGAGATGAATGCTTTGAGCGGTTCCGTCGTACGTTGATGTAACACAAGGACGTCACCAAGTTTCAGATCACCCAATTGCGATGTCGTGAGTTGAGCCTGTCCGAGCATTACGGTCAGCGGCAACTTCATACCCCTTACGAGCGATTCCATTTGCTGACGTGGGGGGATCACACTCTTCGTCACTGCGGGGACTTTCGACGCTATTCCGAACAAATTTTGCATGGTTTCCATGCACATCAACCACGACCAAAGATGTTCGCTTCCTTGAATTGTGATCGCGGAACGACAGACCACCAGCGGCTCTCTTGGTCGAAAGATTTTGGAACGTCGCAGGTTCGGTTCGCGCTCACATAGTTGAAGCGTTAGCGGAGACTCATCGGTCCACGCTTCGATCAAGCTGCTGAGGTAAGTCTTAAGCGTCAATTCACTCAAGCTGATTTCGACGGCGGATAGGTCGCGCTCGGTCATCTCCGTCGGAATTGAATCACCCAACATGGCGATCACCAAGCTTTGTACCAGTCGATTGGGTAAAGCCAATATGGTCGGGCTGCCTGCTAGCGACACGCGAAATCCCAGCGGCTTGCCAGTCCAGCCATCCAGGGTTTCCAACGACCAAGAGGTGTTTTGATCGAGCGACTGAGCCTGCAACGTCAGCCCCAACGAGCCCATCGACTCTGTGAAGATTGCGTTGGCTCGATTTAGCCATGGTACCGACCGAGCTTTTAGCTCAAGTGGCAATCGAAGAGGGCGAGTGAAGTCGTGAGTTTGCAAAGTCATGACCGCGATACTTCCTTGTCGTGCGCTGCGCAACAATCCTTTGTCACACCAAAACGTGACGAGTTACTCAATATGCCATTCTTCAAACAGGACATCACCCACACGCTCACGACCATCGTCAAACATTAGCGTGTTGAACTGATCTTGAATTTCGCGTCGCATGCGATTGATACCAACTTTTCCACGCACGTCATCCATCGTCTTGTCGGCAAGGTGACTCGTGAGCCACGTCCGCAAGACAGGCATACGACCTTCAATGGCTGACTTCACTGCCGCTTCGTCTTTGGCATCCGCCATCAACGTGAGATCGAGCGAGAGGTACTTTGTCAGTGATGGCTCATTCAAATTCACGACGATCCGACCGAATGGAATGTATTGCGGCCCGGTCTTCGGCGGTGCTCCGTGATCGCCTCCCTTGCCATGATCGTCAGCTTTTGCGGAACCATGATCGTCCTTCGCCGGAGCTTTCGCATGTGCTTCGGCTTTGCCGTGGTCATCCGCTTTCGCCGCAGGCTTGTCTCCATGATGTCCGTCATCATGCTCGGACTCAGCCGTGTCTGCGTGCGCGACCTTTGTGCCACCACTCATGACCAATGGAATGGCGACGCCAACCGCAGCCGAGATGGCTCCGACGACAACGATCACTAGTGTTTTTTTCAGGCTCATTTCCGGACCTCGTGACTTCAGCTTCAGCAGATATTGGGGTGATCAACCGCAATCAAGATGTGACCAAACAGATGGGTTGAAGGTCGTGGTGTTCTATGAGGGATCGTCCACGGTTTGGCAAACATTGAGGATATTTTGGACTTTGCGGGTTAGGAAGACTTTGAGGTGATGTCAAAACAAACTGAGCGTTGACGTCTCACGACTGATGGTGAATCGAGTGAAACGTGAGCCGCTTGCGGCACATTTGGCGTATCGGCGCAGATTCGCGCCCAGGTTTCCCTGACTCGTTCGGCAAACAACGCGAATGCTCAGGCGGAAATCCGAATTCCCCTGACATCTGGGTACTGTTTCTGAAGAAATCAGCTCGTTGAGACGGCCTCTCGCTCACTGACTTAATCCCTGTTTCCGATATGACCAGCATTATCGTTTTCTCTTCACATGCTGGGCTTGTCGCCAATCACACTGAAGTGGCGTACCTGCGACAACCAGCGATGGTGCGGTTTCCCCGTCACCCGGAACATATTCTTTACCCGATACGATCAGCATGGCCGTCATCCCTTCACAATTTGATCTGCTCGCCAAACTCACTGATGTGACGCATTTGCGTCATCAGGTGCTGGCACAGAACGTCGCAAATGTGAACACCCCCGGCTACCGCCGTTTAGATGTTCGCTTTGAAGACAACTTGGCTGAGCAATTGGGGACTCAATCAGAAGTTGCCTTGAAGGGAATGAAGCCAGATGTTGTTGAAGATCAGACAACGCCGACTCGCCCAGATGGAAACAACGTTGAGATCGATTTGGAAATGATGCGACTCAATAAGAATACTCTGTTGGGAAATACGTACCTCCAATTAATGACTACGAAATTAGGAATGATGAAACGAGCCATCGGCGGACGTGGCTAATAACGATATGTGTCACGCTTCTTTCGGGAGGCAATATGAGTTTCGATTCAGCATTAGGCGCACTCAACATCGCGGCCTCTGGCTTAGGTGCCGAGCGTCTGCGGATGGAAGTTGTCGCGAACAACATCGCGAACGCATCGGTAACCCGAACGCCTGATGGTGGCCCGTATCGTCGCCGGGATGTCGTGTTTGAAACGGTTTTGTCGGGAGTCGAGGGAGATGGAGCACAGCGACTCGGCGGAGTACGAGTTGCGGGGCTTGTGGATGATCAATCCGAGTTACCACGTATCTACAACCCTGGACATCCAGACGCGGACGTCGATGGGTTTGTCACAATGCCGAACGTTAGCCTGCCAACGGAAATGGTCAATTTGATTACTGCGAGTCGAGCCTACGAAGCGAATTTGCGAGTGGCCCAATCGTTCTTGGAATTGAGTCAGTCGGCACTCGCTTTGACACGCGGATGAAATGACGCCTGAAAGAGGAATTGCGAATGCACATCAATCCGATCAGTTTGGGAGGAGCAAGTGCTGAAGCGGTCTCTGGCATGGGGACGGTTGCAGCGAAAGTCGGCGAAGGTTCATTTGGGAGTGTGATACAGAAATTCGTAACTGACACGAATGCTCAACAAGCTCAAGCCGATCAAGCCGTTCAAAAACTTGCGACTGGCGAAACAGATAGCATTCACGAAACGATGCTGGCGATGGCGAAGGCGGATCTGAGTCTGCGAGTGTTCGTTGAAGTGCAGTCCAAAGTCGTCGATGCCTATCAAGAAGTGATGCGGATGCAGATGTAGTTGTTGTTACAGAGATAGTGATCAGTAGATGAAGCCGTTGGGATTGTTCCATGAAAATTATCGCGGCAGGATTTTTCACAGCGATTTTGATTTTCGCTGTCGCTACGGCGATGTCGGAATTGTTGTGGACTGCTGACGAGACACCACTCAGTGAATCTGCTCCCCGTCGGAAGTCTAACGGCGCGAAATCAGTGGCCGATGGGAATCGCTCATCTCGAAGTACCAGCCGTGCGAAACGAGTCGACAGCAGCCTTGATGACGCAGAAGAATCACGAACAGGTGAGTTGCAAAGCAAGTTGCGCGAAATTCGCCAACGTGAATCTGACGTTCAAACCAAGCAAGAAGCGCTGCGTTTGGTCTATGACGAAATTCGCGATGAGCAGCAATCGGTTGATCAGCTTCGCCGCACAGTTTCTGACGAGGTTGCCATGTTGCGTGAAATGGCGATCCGCTTGGCACAGCAAGAACGAAGAGTTCCGGTACCATTTTCGGAGATCGCTTCGGTTGCGATTCCTGTGAAACCGGCCGAGTCATCCGCAAGCGTGCGACCGCAGATTTCTTTGCGAGACATACAAGCTGTGCGTGACAATGCCATGTTGGTGAAACGACTCGCACAGCAAGGGAATGTGCGTGATGCCACATTATTGTTGCGACGATTCAAAGACCGTGACGCCGCGCGAGTTCTTGCTGAACTAGACGCGACCGATTCCGAGATGGCCTTGCGACTGACTCAAGACCTGCAGGCTCCGCGCAACGAAGGAACGAATCGCCGATAACGGTGGAGTAGTCCAGTCAATTATGACCTGAAGTATCTAAAGATTATCGACTGGGAAATGCTATCGTCCGGTTAGGTGAGTTCATCGAATGCCGGAGGTTGAGACGCTCCAAATCATCTCGAATTCAAACCTAAAGTCCGCCCGCCGGACACTAGGATGCGAGTTTATGGGCATATGCCGCTCGGTTCGGCTGCGCAACTTTACGTGTCGGTCTACTTAACCGGCCACATCTTGCAGGATGTGCGTCTGATACGGAGCGTGCGGCACTTGGCCTCGACGTTCCAGTTCATTGGCGGTATCGCGAATGCTGTTGAGTCCCTCACGGATGATGCCGAGGACATCGAGTGCCGCCGCGAGATTTAGTGACTCGCCCATGCCGATCGAATGGAGCACGAATAGATACAGTTTGCCCATGTTGTCCGGGACTTCGCCATGTCGCAGATCAAGGCCGGAGTACAACTCTAAGACGATGCGTTGTGCTCGTAGTAATAACGGTTGAGCTTTCCAGTTTTGACCGGCGACCACAAAGTCCTGAGCGAGTCGTAATCGCTCAATCACACCTTCAAATGCGGCTAAGAGCATTTCGACGCGGGTCCAATTGGGAGTTTGTTGTTCGTAGGCATCGAGTCGTTTCATGGGTGGCAGTCCTGTGATGTTTCAATGAAGGGATTCATGTGATTTCACGGCGGTGATGGCTTCTGTGTTGCTAATTTTTGCTTCCTGAAACCAAAGCACTCAAGGAGTTCGTGGCAAATTCACCGCTGGATTTCAGGCGGCTGAGAGTTTGCTCCATGTTTGCAAACTGACGAGTTAATGCGGCCTTGCGTTCGTCGAGTGCGGATGTCTCTTTCAAGGCAGCCTCACGGGCCTCGTCGGCGTTCTTTGTGAAAACACTGGAGATGGCTTTCAAGCGGCCGCTGACTGGATCGAGCATGTTCTCCAGAACGTCGCCGAGTTGTGATGCCAGACCATGAGTCACAGAGAGAGTTGCGTCGGCACCCACTTGAAGTTGGGAATTGGTCAGGGTGACTCGTAACGAAATATCCGCTGTGTGGGCATTCGTCGTGTTGCTTGTGAGAAGCTGCCCAACTCCTGTGGCAGATTCCACTTCACCATTGACGATGAAGTTGCCAGCGACATTTTGGCCTTGATCGGTTTCAGTACCATTGAAACCGAGTACCGTCAGTGCCGATCCCGAAGCGATCGTCACCTCTGACGCTGTTCCGTATCGGGCCGAACTAATTCCCAGTTTCTGGTTTGTGAGTGACACATCCACGGTACGTCCGAGTGAAGACAGAGTTTGATTCAGGCGGCTCTTGAGTTCACGCGACAGCGAGAGTGCCGTGTAGTTTCCCTCGGTCAGCGTGACCGTTGCATCGGCTGATCCATCAACGCGAACGACCAATTGATTGTTCGAACTATTGAGCGTGATTAACTCTGACAGATCGTTTGTGGCGGTGACGTTCGCTTGTTCGGCCGCTTGCGTGATATCGATTTGATAGGGAGTGATTCCCGAATCCTTGGACTTAGAGCTTCCGGCGACAAAATCAATACCGTTGGATGATGACTCACCGCGCAGAATGAACAGCTTTCGCACATCGGCGAAACTCGCTCCTGAAACGCTGCCACTCAGTACGGCGGAGAGACGGCTGTCATTGATGCTCAGTTTGCCGTGCTCGTCAGTCGTGATCCCCAGCGAGCTGAGTCGATTAACCGGCCCCGTCAGATTGGAAGAACTGGAAAGCATTGCTCGCTGAAGTTGGTCACGCAGGGCAATTACCGATCGGTTGCCGGCCAATGGTCCAGAGACACCGGTTGCTGCGTCGAATTTGGTCTGCTGCGCCAAAAATGTCATGAAGTCGTTGTAGTCATCAACGTAGTTCTTGATCTCTTGTTTGGCCGCCTCAACGTCATTGGTCGTCGTCAGTCGTATCTCTTTCGATGGATCAGCCGATTGCAAATTGAGTGTGACTCCGGGGATCAGATCATTGATCTGATTCTTGGAGCTTTGCACCGTGATGGCACCGGCTCCCGATCCGATTTGAACTTGAGCGTTCGTCGCTTGTTGAATCGTGGGTGCGAAGGCGTCGATCGAAAACTTGTCTCCGGCGACAAGACTGCCCGCTCCAAACGTGACCTGCACGCCATCGACGACACTCTTCGCCACGTCCGCGTCGGCAGCATTGAGCGTGAGTGTTCCTGTCTTCGTTCCGTTGGTATTCGAGTAAGCCACTTGGAGGCCGTCGTCCGTTCCAATTGTTCCAGAACTTTGCACCGTGAAAGTGAAAGTGTCGTTGGTCGAGCCGGTGTAGTTACTCGCTCCGGCATTTGAAGTGATGGCGGCAGTGCTGCTGAAGTTTGCGGAAGCGACGACCTCTCCAATGTGCGTGTTTGCGAAGTCAGGACGGAACGCACCGGCATCATCAGCGGCCAGCGTGTTGGTGATTTTGATGCTGTTGTCGGTACCGGTGTTGTTCGACGACAAGATGAGGCGATACGGCTGCGTGAGCGAGTCAGAGCCGTCGTTGATGACGTTTGCTGAGACTCCGATTCCGGCACTGTTGATCGCACGAGACAAGCCGGTCAGTGTGTTATTGGTGGAGTCGATCGTGATCGTGGCGGAGTTGCTGCCCGAAGAAATTTGAAAGGTTCCTTGTGTGATCTGGCTGTTGGCGTCATCAAAACCTTGCGAGGCGATTTGATGATTCTGGGCGACACTGAGAACCCTCAAAGTTTGCGTGCCAGCGTTGGCCGCACTACCGGCAGCGGCTTTGATGATTGATTCGTCGCTGGAAGTGATTGAGCGTCGGTCGAAGACACTTTGCAGGGGTTTTGAAAGTGCCGTTGCGCCGTCTTGCAAAGCCTGCAAGCGACTCTTGAGCGTGGTCAGGATGCTTTGGGTATTCGCGGCATCCTGCTCTTTGGTTTTGAACGTGTTGATCCGCTGCTGACTGAATCGCACCAAGTCCGTGATGATGGAATTGGTGTCGAGTCCTGACGCCAGTCCGTTAAACGTGATCGGCATTTTTTGTCCTACAACGCAAGAAAGGAGTGAGCACCGCCGAAGCGGTACTCACTCCTCTCACCCGAGAGAAAACTGCTGAGCTTAGCCTTTCAACAGACTGAGGATGGCTTGAGACGATTGGTTCGCCATGCCCAGAACCGTCGAGGCGACTTGTGATCGAATTTGTTCGCTAGTGAAGGTCGCGATTTCTTTTTGGTAGTCGGTGTCACGCAGGACCGATTCAGCCTGCTGCATATTGACCAACTGCGACATGTTGTTGTTTTTGGTGGCGTCCAAGGTTCCGGACTGGAAGGCTCCTATAGCACCGCGTGCGCTGGCGACAGTTCCGATGGCGACGTCAATGGCGGTGATCGCACTGTTCGCACCACCGACCGTGGTGACATCGACTGTGTCTATTAACAACGTGGCGGCGTCGGTGTCGCCAATGGTTAGAGTTGTGTTGTCACCGGCGAAGGCACCGATCTGGAATTGCTGTGCGGTGAAGCTGCCATCGAGCAGAGTCTTCGTTCCGAATTTAGTCGAGTCCGCGATTCGTGTGATGCTGGCGAGCAGCTTGCTGGCTTCCGCTTGATTCGCGGCCAAGGAAGAAGTGTCTTGGGTCGCGGCGTTTGCTGAATCCACCGCCAAGCTACGAATCTTGAGGAGCAGATCGTTGACTTCACCGAGTCCTGACTCAGCCGTCTGAACGGCATTTATGCCCCGTTCAATGTTCTTAATGGCTCCGGTGAGACCGGAGATTCCTTTCCGTTGTAATTCGGAGATGACCAAGCCAGCGGAATCGTCACCCGCTTTGTTGATCTTCAAACCGGTCGAGAGTCGTTCCATCGACATCTGCATTCGGCTCGTACTTTTGGACAAGTTGGATTGCGCCGTCAATGACGCAATGTTCGTGTTGACTGATAACCCGGGCATGGCAATCTCCATCGTTATTTGGCGGGAAGTGATTTCCTGGACCACTCGACGATCGGTCTCACGCCATCGGCGCCGCTTCGTCGCTCCACACCATCAATCGACGGCAGAACTTGCCGCTTGCTAGATGCCACCAATTTTTTTTCAATTGCTCGCAGCCATGCTTGCGAGCGTCCGGTTGCATCG
>JAPLNX010000609.1 GCA_026400935.1 Planctomycetia bacterium
CAGAAATCGATCCGTGATCCACAGCGTCGGACATCCTGTCGCTCCCAGAAATATTGGCAGATGAACATCTGAAAATATCTCTGGCGCAAACCGCGTGCCGCGATCATGAATTGCTGGAAAACTTACGTACAATCAACAGGATCAGACCAGCGCGCACGATCCGATCAACGGCTACGTCCCGCAAGGAATGAGCCTTTCTGAAATCGCGAGTTTGAGGCAGGACGATCCCGCCGAAGGTGGTCGGCTCGCCCAAGCGAGTATTGCCAGGCACGTGGAATGTCTGCTGAAGTTCAAGCAACGGGGAAGTGTCGTATTTGACTACGGCAATAACATCCGAGCCGTCGCTCACGATGCTGGTGTCACGAATGCGTTTGAGATTCCCGGATTCGTCCCGGAGTACATTCGCCCGCTCTTCTGCGAAGGAGCAGGCCCGTTTCGCTGGGTGGCCTTGAGTGGCGATCCGCAAGACATCGCGACGACGGATCAAGCTGTCCTCGAATTGTTCCCGGACAACGTGGGTCTGCAACACTGGATTCGGCAGGGCGCACAGCGGATCAAGTTTCAGGGATTACCGGCCCGCATCTGCTGGCTGAAATACGGAGAGCGAGCTTGCGCCGGACTGCGGTTCAACGAGCTTGTCAGAACCGGGCGAGTCTCGGCCCCCATCGTCATTGGCCGAGATCATCTGGATTGCGGAAGCGTCGCTTCGCCCAATCGCGAAACGGAAAACATGCTGGATGGTTCGGATGCGGTCTCCGACTGGCCCTTGTTGAATGCGATGGTCAACGCCGTGAACGGTGCCTCATGGGTCAGCCTTCATCATGGCGGCGGAGTCGGAATGGGTTACAGCCAGCACGCCGGAATGGTGATCGTCGCTGATGGGACTGCGGACGCTGAGCGACGACTGCAAAGGGTCTTAACGTCGGACCCCGCTATGGGCATTCTCCGACACGTCGATGCGGGATATTGCGCTGCGTATCACTCGGCTGGCCGTCACGGCTTGTCGATCCCGATGTCTCCCACCATTCGGGATTAGTCACATGCTGCGCATTGCCAACCTACGGGGTGTGTTCACAGGAGAAGGTTTCGCCAAGATGCAAGGGCGACGGCCTTGCGCGGAGGATTGTGGTTTTCGCGAAGGTCCGCTCGATTTGATTTGTTGCCCCACCAGCGGCCGAATCGTTGATCTGGTTCCGACGGGACGTGCATCAACGTTCCCATTGACCGACACCTTGGACGGTTCCGGGCTGATCGCGACTTCCGCTTGGATCGACTCGCATACTCACGCCCTCTTCGCCGGGCATCGATCGACCGAGTTCTTCGCACGCTGGGCGGGCAAGACCTATCGCGAAATCAGCGACAGCGGTGGCGGCATTCACAACACGATCCGGGATACGGCGGCGGCGAACGCAACTCTCGCACAAGACCTTGAACACCGCCTTCGCCAGATGTTGGCCGCCGGAACCGCAGTGGTCGAAGTCAAAACGGGCTACGGAGCCACTGCCAGTGACGAACGGCGAATGCTGCAAATCATTGCTGATGTGCGGCATCGTCCCGGACTGCCGGAAGTTGTCTCGACTTACCTCGGCTTACATACCGTTCCACGCGATGTGAGTCGGTCAACTCACGTGGCTTCGATGACCGCAGTCGTGGAAGAGATCGCCAAAAATCAGCTTGCCAGCTTTGTGGACGCATTTCCCGAACAGGGCTTTTCTACGCTCGAAGAGTCACGGGATTTTCTTGAGGCCGGACGTCGTCACGGTCTCGGCATCAAAGTCCATGCTGATGAAATCACGGACATGGGGGCTTCTCTGGCGGGAATCCGACTGGGTGCCGCGTCGATCGACCATTTGGAACACATTTCCGACGCGGCGGTGACAGCACTTCGTGACAGCCCGACCGTCGCCACACTCTTGCCTGCCACGTCGTTGTTCCTGGGGATTGGATTTGCCGACGCCCGTCGCCTCATCCATGCCGGAGCCAGAGTGGCACTGGCATCCGACTTCAACCCCGGCTCCGCACCCGCGTCTGATCTGCAATTGACGATGCTCTTGGCGGCATCGCAACTGATGATGACGGCCGCAGAAATCTTCTGTGCGATCACCTACAACGCGGCGGGTGCCTTGGGTTTTGATGCGACTCACGGTGTTTTGGCAACGGGCAAGGCGGCCAACATCGCCTTGTGGAAGACCTCCTCGCCGTTGTCGGTTGCCAGCAATATCGAGGGACTCGAACAGATCATCATTCAGCGAACACGACCAATCGCGGTTGTTGTTAGGGGACAGTTATCGGTTGGTGAGATTTCATCCGATTGCGAGAGGCCGCCGCAATGATGCTCCCCGTCGCGCTGCGGATGCTCTGGCATAAGCCGGTTCGAGCGGTGTTTACCGCACTGGGACTAGGAGCATTGTTCTTTCTCAGTGCGGCACAAGTCGGACTACTCGTGGGTTGGTGTGGCACATGTTCGGCGCTGATTCGATATGCCGACGTTGATGTTTGGGTCATGGCAGAGAAAGCTCCCGCCTTCGACTACGGAACCGCGATTCCTCGACAGCGGTTGTATGAAGTCCGGAGCGTCCCCGGAGTTTTGTGGGCCGAAGGACTGTTCATGGCTTGGAACATTTGGCAGCGGCCCGATGGCCGATGTGTGAACGTGGAATTGGTCGGGCTTGATTCCAGTTGTGTCGGTGGCCCCTGGTCGATGGAAGCGGGGACGGTCGCCGTTGTTCATGAACCGGATGGCGTCATCATCGACGAGCTTTTCTTGAACGAACTGGGCGTGACTGGTGTCGGTGATGAAGCGGAGTTGATCGGTCGCCGCGCTCGCGTGCGTGGCGTCTCGCGCGGCGTGCGGACCTTCACGGCGTCGCCGTTCGTCTTCACGTCGATCAACAATGCAATCCGCTATGACCGCCGCTATCGCGACGACGAGATCACCTATGTCTTGGTTCGTTGCCAGCCCGGAGCGACGCCCGACCAAGTGGCCGACGCAATTCGGCAACGGACCGAGCATGTGGAGGTTCTCACGACTGACCAGTTCGTGCGGCGAACCGTGACCCACTGGATGCTTGGTACGGGCGTCGGCATTACCGTTGTGTTGACGGCGATTCTCGGCTTTCTGGTCAGCGCGGTCGTCATCAGCCAGACGCTGTTCGGACTCACCACAGACTATCTCGTGAACTACACGACGTTGCTCGCCTTGGGGTTCTCGCGGACCAAGCTATTGCTAACGATCGTGTATCAGATCTTGGTGTTGGGTGGTGCGGGAATCGTCCTTGGCGGAACAGCGTTCATCGGGGCTATGCGAGTCTCCGCTCGGACCATGATCCCGCTCGAAACGACACCCGCTGTATCGATCGGTTTGGTGGTTTGCGCATTGCTTTGCTCATTGTTGGGAGCAGGCTTATCGGTCAAATCCATTTGGCAAATTGATCCCGCTCAAGCCTTACGAGGTGCGGGATGATTCTCGGCTGCGATGATCTTCGGCACGAGTTCGGAAGCGGAGCACAACGCGAATGTGTCCTTCACGGCATGACCGTCGAGTTTCCTCCGGGCGAAACGTCGCTGCTGATGGGGCCATCCGGTTCGGGCAAGACGACGCTGTTGACCATCTTGGGCTGTCTGCTGCGACCGACCTCCGGCCGCGTCTGGATTGCTGACAAACCAATCGAACAGGCGACCGCCGCGCAGTTGCAGGAAATTCGCAGAACCAAGATCGGCTTTGTCTTTCAGCAAGCCCAACTGCTGCCGTTTCTCAACGTGAAACAAAACTTGGAACTCGTTGGGCAAAACGTCGGGCTAAGTCCCGGTACGTTGCAAGCTCGCATCGCCGAACTGGCGGAGCAATTGAATTTTCAGCGTCAACTTTCGCAGCCACCTGGCCAGCTCAGTGGCGGACAACGTCAGCGAGTGGCTGTGGCCCGCGCGGTCCTGCATCGCCCACCGATCCTGCTCGCCGACGAACCGACGGCGGCGTTGGATTGGGAACATGGCCAACAAGTCGTCCGCTTGCTGGTGCAACACGCTCAAGAATGCGGAGCGGTCCTGCTGACGGTGACTCACGATCCACGCTTGCTGCCGTTTTTCGACCGTCGGCTGTTGATTGAAGAGGGACGATTGATGGAGACATCACAATCGTGAAGACGATGTTGAACAA
>JAPLNX010000350.1 GCA_026400935.1 Planctomycetia bacterium
CCGAGTGACAAGCCCGGCGACAAACCGAGTGACAAGCCCGGCGACAAACCGAGTGACAAGCCCGGCGACAAACCGAGTGACAAGCCCAGCGACAAGAAGAAGAGAGGCAATCCTAATAAGCAGACACAAGCGGACAACGAACCTGCTAGCAAATCAGAGAGTTCAACGAACCGCAACGAATCGGAAGAGGCAAATCCCGAATTCACGAAGGAGGCCGCGGACCTCGTTCTAAAACGATTGAAAGACGAACTCGCCCGTGGCGAAGTCGATCAAGAATTGCTCGACGAACTCGGATGGACTCCCGAGCAAATGAAAAAGTTCGCCGACCGGATGCAGCAGCAGCTCGAAGACAAGGGTGATGACAACTCGCTGAAGGCGCAAGCTCAACGGCGTCAGTTTGAGGAAATGCTGCGCAACTTGGACGTCACGTCGAAGACGCAACGTCGCAACGATTCAAACAAGGACAAACAAGTCGGCGAGGGAGTCGGTTCAGTCCGTCGTCCACCGCCACCGGAATATCGTGACTGGAATGAGTCAGTCACGAAGAGCCTCTCCAAGAAGAAGGGGACTGAGCAGAAGAAGTAGTAGGTAGTAGAGAGTTCAAACCAACCCTCGATCAATACCCCACCGAGCTTGCCTCGGTGGCTCGCGGGCTTTTGCACTACGTTAATCCTGCGTTCGAGAAATTCATGGCGTAGTGCAGAAGCCCGAATCCACTGCGGCAAGCTCCGTGGGGTTTGTGCATATTGCTTGTTTTGAACTCGACGTTGTTTGAAGCATTCCGGTCAGCCAGCAAAGCCTGACCGATATCTATGAGGAAACATCATGGATCGTCGTCGTTTTCTGAAAGCATCCGCCGTCAGTTTAGCGTTGAGTTCGTTTCTGCCTGTACTGCCCGCCGCGTTCGCGGCAGAGCCGAAGCCGAAACGAGTTGGCTTAATTGGAACTGGTTGGTACGGCAAGTCGGACTTGTTGCGGCTGGTTCAGATTTCGCCGGTTGAAGTCGTGTCGCTGTGCGATGTCGATCGGAAGATGCTCGGCGAGGCGGCGGAGTTGGTGGCGTCGCGGCAAGTCTCGAAGAAGAAGCCGCGGTTGTACGGCGACTATCGGAAGATGCTGGCGGAGAAGGATCTCGACATTGTCGAGATCGCGACGCCCGACCATTGGCACGCACTGCCGATGATCGAAGCAGTGAAAGCGGGAGCCGACATCTACGTACAAAAGCCGACCAGCGTGGACATCGTCGAAAGCCAAGCGATGCTGGCCGCCACTCGAAAGTATGGGCGAGTCGTACAAGTTGGCACTCAACGACGCAGCACTCCGCATTTGGCAGAGGCTCGCGACATCATTCAGCAAGGAAAGCTGGGCAACATCGCGCACGTCGAGATCTACTGCTACTACCACATGCGGAATCGCTCAACCGCGCCGGACTCCGCGCCACCGGAACATCTCGATTACGAAATGTGGACCGGGCCTGCTCCATTGCGACCGTTCAATGCAATCGCTCACCCGCGCGGTTGGCGAGCATTCATGGAGTACGGCAATGGCATCGTCGGCGACATGTGCATTCACATGCTCGACATGGTTCGCTGGATGATGAGTCTCGGCTGGCCAGTACGTGTCTCGTCGTCTGGTGGCATCCTGGTCGATAAGGCGGCGAAGGCAAACATCTCCGACACGCAGTCGGCAACGTTCGAGTTCCCAGGCGTGAACGTTGTCTGGCAGCATCGCACGTGGGGCGACACGCCCGATCCGAAGTATCCATGGGGCGCAACGTTTTATGGGGACAAGGGAACGCTGAAAGCGAGCGTCAACAGCTACGATTTCACACCGCGCGGCGAAGGAAAACCGATTCACCGCGGTGTGACGATGGAACTCGACAAGTACCCGGAAGACAAAACCGAAAAGGATCTCGAACAACACGTCGCCCCAGCGATTCGAGGTCACATGCAAGACCTCTTGAATTGCATCGCCACGCGTGGCAAGCCGGTCGCCGACATCGAAGAAGGTCACATCTCTACCGTGAGTTGCATCCTCGCGAACCACGCGATGCAGCTTGGACGCACGCTGAATTGGGACGCTGCGAAGGGACTGATCAAGGGAGATGAAGAGGCGAACAAACTGCTCCGCCGCCCGTATCGCGGTCCATGGGTGCATCCTGAACCGAATAAAGTTTGAGACCAAAATGAAGAGATTGATCATTCGATGCCTGCTCGTACTTGTCATCGCAAGCAGCTCTGCGTCAATCGTCAATGCGTGCCCGCTCTGTTCGGGGCCGTCGATCACTTTGTCCGAGCAGTTGGCAAAGTCTAAGGCCGTGGTCTTGGCCTCATGGGCGGAAGGCCGGAAGCCCAGTGGGAAGACGTTTGGAGACACGACCTTTTCTGTCGTTGCTGTCTCTCGAATGCCGGACAACGAGAAGCTCACCAAGGGAAGTCAGTTTGTGATGCCTCGGTTTCGCACTGGGAAACAAGGCGATTTGTGGTTGCTGTTTGGCGAACAAGACAATGAGGGAATCAATTGGCGAACAGCGATGCAGGGATCGC
>JAPLNX010000578.1 GCA_026400935.1 Planctomycetia bacterium
GTTGGAGCGAGAAGACTTCGTCGATCTCGGTGCTGGTGTCATCGACGATCGGGATGCTGATGGTTTTGGACATCTCGCCGGGAGCGAACGTCAGCAAGCCAGGGACGCCGCTGTAGTCGGAAGGACTCCAAGCAGACGCCGTTGTCGAACCATTCCCCGCGCCGGTTTCGTACAGTCGGACGCTTGCTTCGACGTTTCCGCCGTTTAAGCGGTTGACGGTGACGTTCACAAAGGGTGTCCCTTCGACGACGGTATAGGCCGCGTTGGCGAATACGAACGTGCCGGGGAGTTTGATGTCTTCGCTCTCAATACGAACTTTGAATTCGCTTTGTGGACCGAGCGTCCCGCCATTGGTTGGGCTACTCAGTTTGAGCAAGAACGCTTCGCCTCCTTCATACCAGTCGTCGTTGATCAGCGGGACGGTAATGGTCTTGGACATCTCTCCGTCGGCGAAGTTCAAAGTGCCGACGGTCGTGGCGTAATCCGCACCGGCAGTTGCTGACGTGTCGCGGTCTGTCGGGTAAAGCAGGTCGGTGTGCTTCTTGATCCACGTCGCCTGTTTCGGAGCGGTGAAGAGATCGGTCGCGAAGTTCAGGCTGACATCGCCGCTGCTCCCGCCAACTCGGTGGACGGTGACGGTCGCGGTTCCGCCGGTCTCGTTGAACGTGACACTCTTGGCATCGAACTGGAATGTCCCCGGCTTCCAGGCGTCGTCGCTAATGATGTGCAGGATGGCTTGATCGGTCGGGAACAAGCCAGTGGGATCGCCGACAACATTGAGCGAGAGTTTGACCGTCTCGTTGACCTCGATCATCGCGTCGTCGTTGACGAACACGCGGATCGTCTTGCGAGACTCGCCCGGCTTGAACGTGACCTGCTCGTTGACCGCTTGGAAATCATCACTGCCGGCGGTTTCGTTGGCGGAGGTGACATTGACGACCAGCGTTCCTTCGGTGTCGCCGGTGCGAGTGACCGCGACTTCGGCCATGCCGATGAATTCGTAGCCGATGACGTTGGACCACTCGAACTGCACTTTCACCGCAGGCACCAAGAAGCCGTGTTCGTAGGCTCCGATGTCCACGCCGGCTCCCGTCGGGCGAACGTGACCGAAGATGTCGGTCGCCGGAGCAATGGTCGGATCGCCTGCGTCGATGGCCGCGCTGTCGGACTTGAGGTGGTAATCGTTTGCGGCCGGATTGACGAACAGGCTGTCGAGCGACCCCGGCGGATCGGCTTGGCCAAGCTCACCCGGTGGGTCGGCGAGATTGACGACGATCGAATGTGTGTCCATTCCGCCGGAGAAGTTCTGCCAGCTTGCGAACGAGCCGTTGTAGCCGTCCATTTGGAACAGGTCTTGGACGATGTTGTTGTCAGACCTCGCCGGCAGGCTGTTGTGCTCGACGGTCATTGAACCGCGATTCGGATTCTTGTTGAGCAGGATGTTGTTCGTCACAACGTTGCCGCTGCTGCCGTCGGTCATCAGCAGCGCCCAGCGAGCGTCCTCGGCCATCACGACCGTGTTGTTCGTGATGAGATTGTTGGTCGAGGAATCGGCCGCCAAGCCGACATACAGCACGATGCCCGTCGCGTGGTTGTTGTAGAGCAGATTGTTCTGGACCACGCTGTCTTGGAATCCGTCGAAGTTCAGGGCCGCTCCGCCGCCGCGACCGTTCTCGAAGACGACGTTGCCTTCGACGAGGTTTCGCGAATGCACGCCGTCACCGGGCAAGTAGCGGTCGGCGTTGAACTGGATGCCGCTGGCGCGATTCCCCCAGACGACGTTGTTGCGCACGATCGCGCCGTCGGCCGAGTTGCTGATGTAGATGCCGTGCTCGACCTGCGACTGCGAGGCGACGTTGTTCTCGACGATGATATTTTCCGACCAACCAGTGAGCACGCCCCACATTTTGTTGTGATCGGTGACGTTCTCTCGCAGGATCACACCCTCGTTGTTAACCGAACGCAGACCCGCTCGCGGCATGTCGTGGACGTAGAAGCCCTCGATCGTGACGAAGTCGGCCCCTTCGAGATTGATACCGTCCTGCTGACCGGGGAATGCCTCGTCGATCTCGACACCGGCCAGTGCGTGGAACGTGATCCGCGCATCGGGCTTGCCATCGGTCGTCAAGTTGAAGCCCCAGTACTTGCCCGGCTTGACGATGACGTAATCGCCGGGGCCAACGTTGTCCGCCGCGTGTTGCAGCGAGTGCCACGGATTCGCTTCGCTTCCGTCGCCGTTCGCGTCGTTACCATCACCGCTGACGAACTTCGTCGCGTAGTGCAGAGTGATCGGCGTGTCTTCGTCGTCGATGGTCATCGACGCGGTGGACTGATGGCCGAGTCGAACCGGGTAGCTGCCGTCAGTCGTCGGATGGCTCAGTGTGAAGAGAAAATGCTCGTCCCCTTCAGCGACGCCATCGTCGAGCAACCGCACGGCGACGATCTTCTCGGTCTCGCCCGGAGCGAACGTCAGCGTCCCGGCGACAGCGTTGTAATCAAGCCCGGATTTCGCCGATCCGTCGAGCGTCGCGAACTACACCGTGACGGTGTCACTCGCGATGCCGTTACGCATAACTTTCACGTTGATCGTGTTCGCTTCGTAGTCGTGGAAGCTGCGGTCCGCGATCTCCAGCGATGGTGCTCCGAAAGAAGCCGGCGGCGTCGCGAGATTGGCACCGGCGTTGAATTCGTCGGCACCGAGGTCCGGGTCCGGAGGATCAATGAGAGCAGGCTTCACTCCTGGCGGATCGGCAAGACCCAGGTCCGGGTTCGGAGGATCGATGAGTCGTGAGTTCCCATCGAAGTCATTCGTCAATCCGGCCAGTGCGATCGCCTTGCCAATCGCCGGGCTGTTCGCCGTCAGATGCCAACTCGAATCAAGTTGCGGATTCGCGATGAAGCTGTGCGTGTCGTAGCCGTAGTTCTTCTGCCACTGCGACAGCGTTTGCTCGGGCGTGCCGTCTCCGGTGAGGTTGCGGTCGATGAACAGCACACCGCGAGTGCTCGTGCCAAAGTATTGGTTGTAGTCGAGCGTCAGCGGGCCGGTGATCGAGCCTTCGCGAATGTCGACCATCCGCGTGAGGTTCTCCGGGTTGGTGACGATGATGTTGTTGAGCACGCTCGGATTGACCGACGCGATGTGCTCGTAAGACGGAGCGGTGTTCGAGACCCACATGTCGTAGCCGCCGAACTGAATCGGGGCCTGAGCGTCATCCGCCGCGTTGACCAGCGTATTGTTGTAGACCTGAGCGTTGAGCGCGCCGTAGATGCCGACTCCCGCCTGACCCGCGTTGATGACGATGTTGTTGCGGACGACGGTGTCGATGCTGGCGAAGTGACCGGGGTTCGCGTCCGGTTCGATCCATTCCATCTCGGTGTAGAAGCCGTTGACGATGCCCGCTCCGCCGACATCTTTCACGAGGTTCTGTTCGATGAGCGAATCTTCAGTCCCGCCTGATGTGAGAATGCCGATCCCCGGCAGATCATGAACGTAGTTGCCGCGAGCGATCATCCGATCGCCGTTGTTGTTGTCGATGCCGTCCGCACTCTGCTTCGTGCGACGACCGGTGTTGTAGATTTCGCTGTTAATGATCGTGATGTTGTTTGCGCCCGGGGTGATCTTGATGCCGTCCACGCCCGTGTCGTGAACCTTCACGCCGTCGAGCGTCACGCCGCTCGCCCCGACGTGAGTGCTTTCAGGACCGAACGACGGGTAATCCCACCAGTCCCAGAACATGACGCCGTAGTAATAGCCGCCAGTGATTTCGAGATCCTCAAGACGTCCACCATTGACGTCAAAGCTATAGCGAATGACCGAGTTCTGATGCCCGTCGGTGTATTGAGTCAGCGGTGATTCGATAACGGCCCACTCGCCCGGCTTTGAGCGCATCGTCAAGTTGTCGATGTCGATCTGAAAGCCACCTTCGTAAACACCATTCCGCAACGTGATCGTGTCACCGTCCGCCGATGCATCGAGCGCCCGGCGAATGGTCTTGAACGGAGCGGTCTCTGTCCCGATGGCCCAATCATCTCCGTTGTTCGCAACGAAATACTCCGCCGACAGCAGCTTGCGATCCTCCAATACTTCCGACTGAGCGACCGTCATTCCGCGCACCTTTCGGCGAGTCCGCGTTCTCCCCGAAAGTCCCAGCCAGTCTGTCAGTTTCGTCGTCAATAACATGGTGCTTGCTCCCTAATTTAGCTCGAAGTTCAAGTTTTCTGGCGGCCAGTCTGACCGCCTCTGTGTACCCAGCCGCGATGAGCCTCGCGGTGTGACACAAAACTTGAACTCACTGTGGTTTCCCGCAACGAGCCGTTCGATCACGTAGAAAGTGCGGCTCACACGAGCCAAATCGCAGGGGCGAGAATTTACCCGACACGGTTTGAAAACAATTTGCCAAACCTGCGGTTCTCAGCAGTGGCTTCGCACGTTCGTAGGTCCGCCTAGGCGGCCTCTTCGGATGTCGCGTAAGGGACATACCTCCCGAAGGCGGAACCACGAACGAGGCGGATCACTCAGCAATATGCCGAAACCGCGTCCCGTCCAGCGGCTGAGTCCCGCGATTTCCAAATCGAACATCGAGCGTCGGCGATTCAGAACCTGTGAACTCCAGAGTCACTCGATGCCAACCTTTGGCCAACGGCACCGGCACGAACCACCACGGGGACTTCTTCGGCCATGCCTGTGGCTGATCGTCGATCTTCAACGACGTCATCTCGACGTTCCCGTGGATTTGGAATTGGCACACTCCGTTGTCGGTCGCTTCAAACCAAGCATCGAGCGCCGTGCGAGTCTCTTTCGCAACACCAGCAAAGCCGAGCCAGTTGCCATCCGCTTTCTGGATCACGACGGGTGAGCCGTCACCGACTCGCAGGTGCCAACCGTCAGCCAGCGTTTTTCCAGTCGGCAGTGTGAGCGCGGGTAACAACGGAGGCGGAACCACATTGATGCGGATTGCTGGCCCTCGAACGATGACATCGTTCTCGAATCGCGCGATCGGAGTCAGACTCACTGGCCCTGGACCCAGCGTGCGCGGATCGATGCTGACTGCCCCTTCTTCACCAACGATCTGAGCGACGGTCGCTCCTTGATGTTGAAAGACGACACTCTTCGCGCCCGGCGATGACGCGTTGAATGCCAGCGGTTCACTCCACGAATGCTCTGCGGGCAAGTCTGTGGGTGAAACCTTCAGCGTTCGCTGACTGTTGCCGACGACGACCGAACGTTGCCATCTGCCTGTGGTCAAAACGGAGTCATTGCCACGAGCGAGGACAACCAAGTCATGTGCTCCGTCGCCATGTTCGCGAGTGTTCCACATCAACGGACGATTCGGCGGACTGGTCGCGATGAACCGACCATCGACATACATCTCGAAGACCGCGACTCCGAGTTCTCCATCAGTGCGATGCTGCGGCGTGAATGAAACCGTGTCTTTCAGGGACGCGTTGGAATCAAAGTCCTCAATGATCACATCAAGTTTCTTTCGCCACGGCTGACACAACGCATCCCCGACGATCAGCAGTTGATACGGGCCAGTGACCGATTGATAGAACGACTCGGCCAGGCTGCATCCGCTGGCGTAATGGACGTGAATGAACGGGCTGGGGAATTTCGCTTGGATCGCAAAGGGTTCAGTGACGGTCCCCGAAGAGCCCGCGGCACCGTGTCGCAGAAATTCACTGAGCGGCGTTTGTCCGGCACCGGCGGTCATGATGCCGCCGAAGCTTGTGAGATGTTCCACAATCGCTCCAGGGCGAATCGTGCTGCCACTGGCCAGCCATTGAAAGTCCGCAATCCCAATCACGGCTCCGGCAACATCTGGTTTTTTTTGCGGCAGCACACCCTCATCGATGACCGCTCTCACGCCCAACCTTTCGAGCTTGTTCGCAGCGGTCTTGAAGGCCCATTCGCGAGTTGTTGATCGCACATCATTGTTTCGCTCAAAGTAAATCGTGCCGTCCGGTCGAGTCCCATCTGCGGCGGCGCTACGGCGAAGTTGCTCGATGGCCTCTGTGACGGAGATCCCTCGGCCACTGGTCACCGCTAGTACGGTCGATAAGAGATATCTCGCCCCTCGATCAACTGGGGCCGGAGCACCGTTTTGTTGCCAACCAACAGACGAACGAAAGCCAAGCGTCGGTTGCATCTCAAAGACGACCGACTTCATTTCATCGAGCAGCGCTTTGAAGTCAGCTCGCTCTCGTAGGCTTTTGAAATCTGCCTGAACCGCTTCCTGCAACGCGGCGATCGCTTCGTCCGGTCGCCCGCAATTGGCCGCCGCGCATGCAACGTTGTAGAGCAGTTCGCTCGATTTCGGGTGCGCGCCCTTCAGATCATCAAACGCCGCAAGAACTTCTTTGAATAACGTTTCTTTAGCAGCCCGCTCTTCATCAGTCAGCGATTGATCGGGCTTTCGTTCTCGTTCCTTTCGCGAATGGTCCTCCAAACGCTTGAGTGCTTCGGCATATTTTCGTTGTTCGTCCGGAGACCACGGCGTGTCCGACGAATTCATCATCACACGTCGCGCATAGAAATTCGAATTGAGATCGAGATAGCGAACATCCTTCGCCAACACCGACTGATACAAAAACGTCAGCCCGTTCACCGACGCCACCGGCGTAAAAATCTGTGGCAGCTTTTGCGAGCCAATATCTCCGCCGACATGGATGGCTGTCGGAATGTCCGCCGAATACAGCACTTGATCAATCTGCGGCGACAACCCCCGCTCATCCAGCGTCTTCAACACCGGCAACAACACCCGCTCTCGAAACTCCTCCACCGAAAGCTGCTCAAAACTCGGCAGCCCCTCCAACCTCACAACGGTGATGTCCGGAATCCCCCGCAACCGCAAATACTCATTCGCCACCGCTCGCGAGGCCCAACTATCCCCATTCACAACAACCGCCGTGTTCTCCGGGGCACCACCAGCGAATAAATTGGTGTTGATGAGAAGTGCCATCACAAGACCAAACCAAGCACTGATGCGAATCATCCCATTTTCCTCGACTTTCGCTGCAATCAAGATTTCGCGAGTTGGACAATCTGGCGGCTGTTTCTCACTTCAAGGCAACACAGTCAGACCCACCGCGACGGCAGCAGCTCGTTGGCGGTTGTCGTTGGAGACGAATTCGGTCTCGCTTGCTGACAATGCCGCCGCCAGATGCAGCGCGTCCAATGTGCGAATCGAAATCGGCTGCGGTCGTTGCAGGCACGTTTGAATGACGTGCTGAAACTCGGCGTGGATATCGAAATCGGTCGCAATCAACTCGACGGTTCCGTCGCCAAGATCGATCAACAGTTCATCCGCGAGATATTCCGCCTTTTGAGGATCGAGGCGGCCATCCGCTTCAAGCCGGCGGATTTTCAGGATGGTCTCAAACTGTCCCAGCGAAGAAGTCCGCAAGGTCGTCGGACGATCGGCGATGGCGCGAAACACCAGGGAATCCGGCTCCGTCAAATAGAGCTTTGCTAAGGCGGATAAGTCCCAATAGCTCATGGGTCAAATCCGATCCTCACGAAGTTCATCCAGAATTTCCTGAGTCGGACGGAGCGAATCGGAAGCGGTGAGTGCGCGAAGCCAATCCAGTTTTGCAGCCAGCGCGTGCGGTCCGCGGGTGTCACCGGCGCTTTCGGGGCATTCTCCGTGGCCGATGACTGACGCAGTTCGCGAGTCAGAAACCGCAGCAATTCCGCTTTCTCGTTTTGCAGAAGTTGAGCTACCGTTGATTCCAATTCTTTCAAACTCATCATCGGCTCCGCGCCAACGTCATTCGTCGTGTCCAGTACAGACCGCAGCCTATGCCAATCGGAGAAATGGCTCAAGAAAGACTTCTCTGCACATCCCTGCGTTGATCGGAGGCATGTTCCTAGTAGAATGAGTGCCAGCCAGCCGCTCTTAATGACAGGAGATCGTTCCGTGCCAAGACTGTCACCGTATTCCGCCCATAGTGAAGCCGCAATTTGGGAACGCATCATTCATCCGGCTGGGGCGATGTCTCGTGAAGAGGCCAAGCACATTATCGAGTTGGAAATCTCGACCGATGAACGAGAACGAATGCACGAACTGGCTAAACGCAATAGGTCTGGCGCGCTCGCGCCGGGCGAGAATGAAGAACTCGACAACTTCTGCCGCGTCGGGAATACACTCTCGCTGTTGAAGTCTCGTGCCCGGCAGATCCTCAAACCTCGGCGGCGGATTTCGTAGCGATGGACCGCGACTTGGAAGAACTCATCTGGAGCCGATCCGGCGCGGTCTGTGAGTACTGTCACATGCCTCAACGGTTCGACGATCTCCCGTTTGAGATCGACCATGTGCTGGCGACCGCGCATGGCGGCAAGACAATCGCCGGCAACTTGGCGCTCTCCTGTTTCCCGTGCAATCGATTCAAGGGGCCAAACTTGGCGGGCCTTGATCCCAAAACCAGTCGTCTCGCAAAACTGTTTCACCCGCGTCGTCATGCGTGGCCACGGCATTTTCGCTGGGAGGGAGCTGTTCTGATCGGACTGACTCCGGTTGGCCGAACGACAATCCGCGTCCTACACATCAATGATCTACTCCGAGTCCGTCTTCGCACGCAGCTTGTGTCCGAAGGCGTTCTGCGACTGAAGTAACAACATGAAATGCGAGCAAAGCATTCTTGAAGATTGGCTGGCCGCGCCGCAGGTGCCGTATGAATTTGATGCGGAAGGATTTCGTCCACCGACGCGATTCCCATTAGTTCGGCGCGACCGAATCATTACGTTCGCGGATCATTTTCGCTCGCCTGCTACATGCGGCTCCAATCTTGTTCACGACATTGATTTGCTGCAAAATCTTGATTTTGGAATTTGCGGATACGGAGCCTGTGACATCCCAGTGCGTCCATTTGTGTGCTTGGTTCACGACAATCATTGCCAATTGAACGCCGGTCAGATTCTTGACGCCCTGAATGCAAGCTGTTTCCGCAGTGAGCACATTTCGTGTCTCGAACGATTCGAAATTCCGTATCCAGGTTATCAGCCGCTCACACAAAACGATGAGATTCACACCAGATTTCCCGAGCAATACATTTTCCCACATGACTACGAGAGAGAAGATGGAGAACGGGAACCGCTCGATGAAAATGCCGGTTTGCATGGCACGCTCAAACAATCCGTAGTTGATGGCCGCCTCTGGTATGTCCTCCTTCATACTGCAGATGCCGAACAAGCCGGTGACTTTGTCTTACTTTTCGCAGTAGGGCAATCATTGCGTGGCAATCGCTTGATTGGGACGATTACCTACCAGGCATGCCACAATCTGTGCGACTAGCTGCATCAAACAGAGTCATAACCGATCAAAGCGACAGCTTCAGGCACTATAGGGTGCGTGTGCAGGAAATCGAACGTCCTACTTCCGTTGATCTCGTGGAGTCCGTCGAAGAATTCGAATTCGATGTCGGTGTGGTTGCCTAGGCTGAGGGTGCCATACCAGTAGCGAACTTTGGCGGATTCGTAGGTAATCCATACGTCGGTAGCGACGCCGCCACACCTGCCTCTCGTGCTGCGAGCCTACTTGGCGAGCTTTACTTTGGCTTTGAAGCGTCCTCTTCCGAGATGCAGTAGAGGTTGCGTTCGCCTCGCAGAAAGAGTTCGCGACCGACGACGGCGGCGGATGCGGCAAAGACATCGTTGAGATGATTGAGGGCCAGTTCGCGTGGTTTGTCTTCGTGGCTGAGAACCATTGTGTTGCCTTCAAGGTCGGTCACATAGATGCGGCGGCTGGCTGCGACGGGTGACGCATAGACGTTGCCGATGCCGCCGAGTCGGATCGGTCCCGGGCGATCTTCGCCGGTCTGCGCGGTGACTCGCGTGAGGATCCCTTGGTAGTGAGTCAGGAAGTAAAGCGAATCGCCATACAACAACGGCGATGGGACATAGGGCGTTCCGCGCGAGCGGCTCCACGCAACTCGGTCTGAGCCGGTGATGTCACCTTTTGCCCGATCAAGTCGAATCGCCAGCAATGATCGCTTCTCGTAGCTGCTGCCAGCGAACAGCATCCCATCGGCATAGACCGG